>PKQY01000028.1 GCA_017577895.1 Bacillota bacterium | reverse complement strand
TTTTGCGGCGACTTGTTTCTCGCGCCGAAGACAAAACTCATCATGCGGCACGAATCGGTGCCGGCCATCATGCGTTCTCTCCGCCTCGTCCTGGAGGAAGATTTCCAGACGGTGTTTTGCAGTCACAACGGACCTTTACACCACGGCCGCCGACTGTTGATGAAAAAACTGGACAATCTGGAGTGGCTGTGCGGGGAAATTCTCCATCGCCACCGTCAGGGTTGGCCGCCGGAGGCCATCCATGCGCATTTGTTTCCCGAAAAATGGCCCATCATTCAAATATCGGGGGGCGAATTTGACTCCATCCATATTGTCCATTCGGTGATTCGGGAATGGGGGGAAGAGCCGCCGGCCGAAAGAGAGTAATCGCAGGCATCGATGGGCGCCTCAGCGGGGAGGTTTGTCGGTGCGCTCGTGTTCCGGCTCCAAATGGATGAGGATGCGGGCCGGCTGAATGTGTTTTTTCAACGCCGCTTCGATGCGGTCACACAAGGCATGGGCTTGCTCGACGGGCAAGTGGGAGGGCACGACCAAATGGAAGTCGATGTGTTTTTCCGCGCCGGCCCGTCGGGTCCGCAAGTCGTGATATTCGATGAACTCAGCTTGATACGATTCAATGATTTTGCGAATGGCTGCCTGCTCATCTTCGCTGAGGCTCGTGTCCAGGAGGGGCATAAACGATTGTTTGCCCAAGCGAAACGCTTCTTTCATAATATAAAGAGCGAGAAGAATGCCAATGAGTGGATCGAGAAACCACCACTGGGTGAGCGACACCAAGAGGAGACTGACGGCCACGCCCAGGGACGTGTAGACGTCCGTGAGCAGGTGCAGGGCGTTGGAACGCATGGCCACAGAGTCGAATTGTTCGCCGGTGCGTTTGACAGCGAGACCGACGGCGAGATTGATGGCGGCACCCAGGAGCATCGCGCCCACCCCCAGCAGGGGCAGCTGGAGCGGTTCCGGTTCCAGCCATTTGTGAATCGATTCGGAAATGATCCAGATGCCGGCGACAAAGATGAGCAGCGTTTCAATCGTTCCGGAGACGTTTTCCACTTTGCCGTGGCCGTAAGGGTGATCCCGATCCGGGGGTTTGCGGGAAATTTTGACCGAAAAAAAGGCGATGGCCGAGGCGAGCAAGTCCAAGGACGAATGAATCGCTTCGGACAAGACGGCCACCGAACCGGTGATGAACCCGACGATGATTTTCAAGATGGTCACAAACCCGTTGCTGAAGATGGACAAGGCGGCGATTTTGGTCGGTTGCACGACGGTTCCTCCCCCGGCCAATTCTCTGTATCATGAAACATCCAGTCGAAAAATCAAGCCGCCTCTAGCGTACGCGAAGTCGTCACTCTTAGTCCAGAGCAAAGTCGTTAGACATCGACAAGAAAGTTGCACAAGACTTAGTTGAACCAATTCGTCGAAACGGGGTGAACGCGATGCGCATTGCGTTGTTTTCCGATGTCCACGCCAACCCGGTGGCGCTGGAGGCCGTGTTGGCGGATATGGACCAACAGCAGGTCGATGTGCGGATTTGCCTTGGCGACTTGGTGGGGGCCGGTCCCGATCCGGCCGCCGTGGTGGACAAGCTGCGCCAGCTGAACATCCCCGCCGTGCGGGGCAATTGGGACGAGGCGGTCGTCCACAACCGCCCGTTCAAAGATGAAACCTACATCCGGGAACATCTGCGGTTTACCCGGGAACGGCTGTCGCAGGAACAGCTGGACTATTTGGCTTCTCTGCCCTTGAAACGGGAGTGGGAGTGGCAAGGCGTGCGGGTAGAAGTGTTTCATGCCACCCCGGACAACGTGATGGATGTCGTGAATCCCGACGCGCCGCCGGAGGCGGTGGAGCGGCAAATGGCTTCCGGCGCCGACGTGGTGGCGTATGGCCACATTCATCGTCCCTACGTCCGATGGCAGCAGGGAAAAGTGCTGATTTCCGTCGGCTATTGCAGTCTCCACCTGGACGGCGATGCCCGGGCGGCGTACACGGTGTTGGAGCTGGGGGATGACGGCAGCGTCAGCGTGACGCAACGGCGCATCCCGTACGATCGCCAGCGGGCGGTGGCGTTGGCTGAACAGGCAGGCTTGCCGATGCTAGACGGCTTCCGCCGCCTGTTGATGATCTAAAGGCGCCCTTCACAAAACTGTCATATGTCCAAACGTGGGCTTATTCGCAAAAATGAGGTAAGATGGAGGCGAGTATGGCGAAACATAAGCAATATGAAACGTGAAGAATGGGGGCTGTTCCTGGAGGCGTTGTCATGAACAGGAGGGTTGCGCGGTGAACATCAAGACGAAACTGATCATTGCGGTCGGCGTGGTCATCGCCGTCATTGCCTCATTGGTGGCGGTCGGCATGTCGCAGGCGAACACGTTTTATTGGACGATTGACGAAATGGTGGCGCAAGGAGAAGAAGCCGTCGGGAAGGCGGTCAAGTTGAGCGGCTTTATCGTTGGCGATTCCATCGAATGGCAGCCGGACAAAGTGGAGCTTCATTTCCAACTCCGGTCTGAGACGGGACAAATCTTGCCGGTCGTGTACCGGGGGATGAAGCCCGATACGATGGTCGACGGCTGGGAAGCCATTGTCGAGGGGCAGATGAATGCCGACGGCGTGTTTGAAGCGGACCAGCTGTACGTCAAATGTCCTTCCAAATATGAAGCGATGGAAGAAGCCGGCATGGAAAACCCGCATGAAACACAAGGTCTGCCCATGGGCGGAACCGGGCAGTGAAGGTCGCTGTTGCCTTTCGGGCGGCCGGTTGAAAGGGAGTGCACGATGGGCGAACTGGGACGTTGGGCCATTTTGTTCTTGCTTTTCGTGGTGCCGTATACGTTTGTCATGAGCGCATTGGGCGGCTGGCTGAAGCGGCCGCGGCTGGCCGCCGCCGGCCGGGCCGGCATGATCGCCACCGTCTTTTTGTCGACGGTGGCGTCGGCGTCTTTGGTCGCGTTGTTGTTGACCGACGATTTTCGCTACCAATACGTGGTGAACTACAGCAGTTCCAATTTGCCGATCATTTATAAGATCGCGGCTTTTTGGGGCGGCAGCGCCGGGTCGCTTTTGTTTTGGACGTGGCTGTTGTCCATCTACAGCTTGCTGGCCAGCTATTTGAAACATCACCAGCGGGCCGTGATGCAGCCGGTCGTCACCGCCGTCCTGAGCGCCATTTTGTTTTTTTTCGTGCTCGTCATGAACGCGATTGCCAATCCATTCCAGTTGGCGCCGATGGAAGTCGCCGAAGGGAACAGTTTGAATCCCATGTTGCAAAACCCGTCCATGATGGTCCACCCGGTCAACTTGTACCTCGGGTACATCGGGTTTGCGGTGCCGTACGCGTACGCCATTGCCGCCCTGTTGACCAATCAGACCGGAGCCACGTGGCTCAAGGTGACGCGCCGGTGGACGTTGGTGTCGTGGCTGTTTCTCGGCGTCGGCATTTTGTACGGTTCCCAGTGGGCGTATGAAGAACTGGGCTGGGGCGGTTTTTGGGCGTGGGATCCGGTGGAAAATGCGGCCCTGTTGCCGTGGTTGACGTCGACAGCCTTTTTGCATTCCGCCATCGTGCAGGAAAAACGGGGCATGCTCAAAGGCTGGAACATGGTGTTGATCATGGTGACGTTTGTCCTCACCATCTACGGCACATTTTTGACCCGAAGCGGCCTGTTGTTTTCGGTCCACGCCTTCGCCAGCGGGCCCATGGGGGCGTTTTTTCTCACCTTTGTCGGCATCATCGTCATTTTTTCCTTGGCGGTGTTGATTTGGAAATGGCCGCTGCTGAAAGCCGACAACGACTATGAAGCGGTGACGTCCAAAGAGAGCAGCTTCATGATCAACAACTTGTTGTTGCTCGGTTCGGCGTTTGCCATTTTTTGGGGAACCATGTACCCCATCGTGTCGGAACTCATCACCGGCGAAAAGATGACGGTGGGCGCGCCGTTTTTCAACCGGGTCAACATTCCGATCTTTATTGCCGTCGTGGTGCTGATGGGCATCGCACCGTTGTTGGCCTGGCGGCGGTCGTCGTTCCGCCTGTTAGGGAAAAATTTGGCATTTCCCCTGGCCGTGGCGGTCGTTTTTTGGCTGTTGGCCCGCATGTTCGGCTTGCGAGGTGAGATGGCGCTGTTGGCCTTTGCCGGTTGTGTCTTTGTGGCGGTCATCGTCGTCATGGAGTTTGTCAAAGCGGTGCAGGCGCGCCGGCAAATGACGGGTGAGTCGGCCGTCGTCTCGTTTTTCCGCCTGTTCCAGCGGAACCGCCGCCGCTACGGCGGATATGTGGTACATATGGCGGTTGTGTTCATCGTGGCCGGATACGCCGGCGCCGGCGCTTATGAGGTCAATGTGCAGCAAATGCTGGAGCCGGGACAGTCGATGCAGGTGGGGGCCTACACGTTGACGTATGAAGGCCTGACGCAAACCGGCGATGCGTATCGCACCGAAGTGTTTGCCGATGTGTTGCTGGAAAAGGACGGACAGGCCCTGGCGGTCATGCGTCCGGAAAAAGTGTTTTACACCTTGGGCGGCCAGCCGTCCACCGAAGTGGCCATCTACCACACGTGGCTCGGCGACTTGTACTTGGTGTTGGGCGGTTGGGATGAGGAAACCGGAGCCGCCGTGTTTCAAGCCAAGATCTTTCCGTTGATCAATTGGGTCTGGTTCGGGATGTATTTGATGATGGCCGGGACGCTGGTGGCCCTGTGGCCGGAGCGGCCGCGGCTGGATGGGCCGCTTTCGGCAAACTGGGGGGCTGCGGCCCGGGGCAGCGAATCATGAGCGAGATTGGATTGGCCGGGAATGTGGCCAAGGACAGGGAGCTGGTGAGATGACCGTAAGCATTGTCTTGATGGCGGTGGTGACGGTGGCCATTCTTGCCGTGCCGTTTTTCCGCGCTCCCCGCGCGGCCGACGACGTCGGCGGTGAGCAGGAGGAGCGGCACCGTCTGTTTGCCCAGTTGGCCGACTTGGAGTACGATTTTTACATGGATAAAATTTCCCGCCAAGATTACGAGCAGCTCCGCCGGCAGTTGCTGGGACAATTGACGGCCCTCTTGGCCGAGAGTGAAGCGGTAGAGGAACGATTGCGGCAGGAAATTCGGGCCGAGGTGCAGGCGAGACTGGAAAAGAGGATGCATCATGGGTAAACGGACGATGAAGAACACGGCGACTTCCCTGCGAGGGCCGGGTGGATGGCGGCTGGGGCCGCGTTGCGGGAGATGGATGCTCTTCATATGCGGCTTCCTGTGGCTGTTGACCGCCAGCGTCGCCGAGGCGGCCGCCGATGTACGCATCGTCAACCAGGAAGTGGCCGTTTTGCCGACGGACGAACAAAAGCTGCAGTGGATCGTCGTCATGACGGTGGAAAACCGGGGGAACGCCGACGAACCGGAGCTGGTGGTGGCCTTGCCTGAAGGCGCCGGCGGGTTTATGCCGGTGGAAGGGTGGGGCGATTACGCGGCCATCGACGGCGGCGTCGTGGAGAAAAGCGGCCTCACCGCGGGCCAACGGCGGACGCTGGCGTATACGTTTACGGTTCCGTACGAGGGGAATCGCCTTGTGGTCGATTATCCGGTTTCGTACGTGAGCGAGGCCGTTCAAATTCTCGTGCCGCCGGAGCGGCTGGCGGTGGAGGCGGAAGACGTTTTGCCCCAATCGGACATGCTGGATTTTCAAGGCCAGTCTTTCCGGCGTTTTACCCGCCTGAACCTCCATCCGGGGGAGCAGTGGACGTTGTATTTCACGATCTTGGGCCAAACGGCGGCGTTACAACCGGTGGACAAGTCGACCCACCCCAGCGGATTGCCGGTGGTGTACCACGATTACCGGCAAGGGGTCCACGAAGCGGTGTTTAACCTCCTCTTCATCGTTGTCGTGTTGTTGCTCGGCTTTGTCGGGGTCCGGACGTCCATGTGGCGGGCGCAGGCGGTGAGCCGGCGCCACGCCGAAGAGACGCTCTTTCAACAGCGGGAAGCGCTCTTTACGCGCCTGGTGGCGTTGGAGGAAGAAAAGCAGGCGGGAGCCATTGACGACACCGCCTACGAGCAGCGGAGAAAACAACTGGAGGATCAGCTGTTGCCTCTTCTCCATTTGGAACAGGGGAGGGCAAAGCGGTAAAGACCAGGACGGGATGATGGGCGATGGGAATTGTGGCACAACTGGATGGCGTGACGGTCAAACGGGGCGTGCAGCGCCTTTTGCGGGACGTGGATTTGACGGTCCACGAAGGCCAACATACGGCGCTCCTCGGCCCCAACGGCGCCGGAAAGACGACGTTGTTGCGGGTGCTCGCCCAACTGTTGCGGCCCGATGAGGGCCAAGTGACGCTGTTTCCCGAGGAGCCGGCCATGCGCCACCGCAGCCGCGTCCGCAAGGCTTTGGGCGTGCTCATGGAGGGCAGTTATCTTTACGAAGGGCTGACGGTGGAAGAAAACTTGCGGTTTTTCGGCCAGATGTACGGCGTGGCGCATCTGGAGCGGTCCATCGAAGAAGGACTGGCGCGGATGGATTTATCGGGGGTGCGGCACCGGCCGGTGACCACTCTATCCAAAGGGATGCGC
Organism: Bacillota bacterium; assembly: GCA_017577895.1. Lineage (GTDB taxonomy): Bacteria > Bacillota > Bacilli > ZCTH02-B2 > ZCTH02-B2 > Bacillus_BB. The sequence continues at coordinate 17,124 of PKQY01000028.1, read as the reverse complement.
CAGCGGCTGGCGCTGTTGCGCGCCTTGTTGCATCAGCCGCGCCTCTTGTTGCTCGACGAACCGTTTGACGGCTTGGATGCCCGTTCAATGGACATGGTGCGGCAGTGGCTGGCCGAGATGGCCGAACGTCGGTCCACGCTTGTGATCATCAGCCACGACTTAACCTGGGTGAAACCGTTGTGCCGCCGGGTTTGTTTGTTGGAACGGGGCCGCATCGTTCAAAGCTGGCACGGGGACGACATCCCTCCCGGCTTGTGGGAGCACGGGTACGGCCCGTGGTTGGGGAGGGGCGGCCGATGAGGACGTTTTTGCAGGCCAGTTGGGCGGTGGCGGCCAAAGATTTGCGCATCCAGTTCCGGCAGAAAAGCCTCATCCTTTCCATGGTCGTCTTTGCATTGCTGATTCATGTGTTGCTTCATTTTTCTTTTCAAGCCAATCCGTCGGCCATGCAACAGATGGCGGCGGGGTTGTTGTGGCTGCCGATTTTTTTGTCCACGCTGCTCGGCATCGGCCGCCTGACGGCCATCGAAGAACCGGAAGACAACTGGGAAGGGCTGTGGCTGGCGCCGGTCGATCCGGGAGCGGTGTTTTTGGGCAAAATGTGGGGAAGCCTTTTTGTCGTCTTGTTCGTGGAAGTCGTGTCGGTGCCGCTGTTTTTCATCTTATACAATCCGCCGGCGCCCCAGTCGCTGTCGTTGTTGTTCGTCTGTCTGCTGCTAGGGACGTGGGGGTACGTTTCCTTGGCAACGTTTTTCTCGGTCATGGCCCGGGCGAGCCGGCTGGGGGATCTGTTGTTGCCCATCTTGTTGTTTCCCATTTCTATTCCCCTATTGCTGGCGGTGGTGCGGCTGTCCCAGATGGCGCTCTTTCCGGCTATGCCCGGGCAAGAGTGGCTGTGGCTGGCGGTGTTGGGCGCATACGACATCCTGTTTACGCTTCTGCCGGTGTTGACGTTTGAATACTTGCTGGAGGTGTGACATGAACGTCGGAAGGTCCCGCTGGCTTCCGGTCTTCGGTTGGCTGGCGTTTATTTTGATGGCGGTTCACGTCTATTTTGTCTTTTTCTACGCGCCGACGGAAAAATACATGGGCGACGTGCAGCGGCTCATGTATTATCACGTGGCGACGGCGTGGAATGCCTACTTGGCTTTCGGATGCGTCCTCGTCTTCAGCATTTTGTATTTGTGGCGGCGGGATGAACGGTTCGACCGCTGGGCGGTGAGCGCGGCCGAAATCGGCGTCTTGTTTACGACATTGGTGTTGATTACGGGCCCCTTGTGGGCGAGGCCGGTCTGGAACGCCTGGTGGAAATGGGACGATCCGCGGCTGACGTCGACGTTGATTTTATGGCTCGTCTACATCGCCTACCTCATTTTGCGTTCGGCCATCGAAGGGCCACGGGGCAAACGCATTGCCGCCGTGTTCGGCATCATCGGCTTCGTCGATGTGCCGATCGTCCATTTTTCGGTGCAGTGGTGGTCGTCATTTCACCCGCAAGTCATCTCCAGCCAAGGGGTGAACATGACCGGCGAGATGGTCGTGACCTTGGCCTACACGTCCATCGCCTTCATGGCGCTGTTTGTGTATTTGCTCTTGCTGCGGGTGGATGTGGAACGGGCGAAGGCGGCGGCCGCGGTGTTGGAAGAGCGCCTGGCCGATGACTGAGAACGACGAGCAACGATCAGGAGGGAGTCGACCGTGACGTTTTTGGCAATCGGCACATTGATCGTTTGGGTAGCCATTTTTGCCTACACGTTGTCGCTGGGCTCGCGTTTGACCCAATTGCAGCGCCGGTTGGAGGAATTGAAACAAGCGTTGCGGGAGAAGGACGCGTGAGGAGGCGATCTCGTTGAATCGGCGTTTGGTGGCGGCGTTCATGCTGGCGGTTGTGTTGGGAGCAGGGCTTGTGGCTTTGGTCGCAGCCTTCAACAAAATGGTGACGCCGGTCAAAGTCGGGGAGGAGGCCGCGGATTTCACGCTGCCGGATCTGTCCGGAACGCCGCACCGTTTGAGTCAATATCGCGGGCAGCCGATTCTGATCAATTTTTTTGCCAGCTGGTGTGAACCGTGTAAAGAAGAGGCGCCCCATCTGCAAGCATTTGAAGACCGGTACGGGGATCGGGTGAAGCTCATTTTGGTCAACCGGGCCGAACCGGCCGTCTTGGCCGAGGAGTTCGTCCGGGAATACGGATTGACGGCCCTCGTCCTGTTGGATGAGAACAATCAAGTGAGCAAACGGTACGGCGTGGTTGGCCAGCCGGAGACGCTCGTCATCGATGAGCAAGGCATCTTAAAACATCATCAAATCGGCCCGCTGACGACGGACGCCATGGTGGCGCTGGTGGAACGGTTGACGGCCACCACATTGACGAAGGAATGACGGCATGCCATCCCTCGTCAATGATGGTGGACGACACCGGTGAGCGACAGCAGCTCGGCGGTGAGGAGATAGGCGGCGATGCCCAACAACACGGCCCACGTGCTGAACGTTTTGTGTTGATGATGAATTTCGGGCAGCACGTCGCCGATGGCGACAAAGAGAAAGGCCCCGGCGGAAAAGGCGAGGGCGATGGCCGCCAACTCTTCCGGGTGCCAATGGACGTCCACCGACAGGAGTCCCGCCATGACCATGGCGCCCAACAACGTGGACAGGCCGAGGGAAATGCTGGACCAGACCGCTTTGGAGCGGTTTTTTGTATTGGCGATGACGAGGGTGGCGATGGTCAGCCCGTCGGGAATTTTGTGTAGGATGACGGCCAAAAACACCAGGACGCCAATCTGATGCCCGACATCAAAGGCGGCGACGATGGAGGCGCCGTCGAAAAACGTGTGGATGAGCATCCCCAGCCAAAGGCCGACCGCCGCGCGCCGGGTTGTGCCGTGGGCGTGGTGCAGCGTCATTTCGCCGTGATTGTGCCCGGAACTGACGAGCCCGAGGAAGTAGACGCTGAGCAGCCCGAGGAGGACGAACAGGGCGTTGGCTTCATGAACGGCAATGGATGCGGGGATCAAGTCCAGCAAGGCAATGGACAACAAAAACCCGGCGCTGAAGCCGAGCAGGACACTGATGGCCCGTTCCGACCAGTGTGTCCGGGCCACGACCAACAAGCCGCCGAGGACGTTGGCCAAGGCGCTGAAAAAGACGAGGACGGAGGTCATGTCGAGGTTCTCCTTCCATTATTTTATTATAGAATGAACGTATAGCATGAAAGCGATGTCGAATGAGCGCGATGGAGCGATAAAGTGTAATCTTTACGATTAAGAACGATTGTAACACATTTCCGCCCGGTGTAAAACCCGAAGAACCATCTCAGACAGGCGTTTCGTGTTACAATGAACGGGAGAACCGCTCGGGAATCGGACGGCAAACAAAGGCGTGATGCGAGGAATGACTATGGACCGGTTGAAAGAAAAATTAGCCCTTTTGCCGGAAAAACCGGGTTGTTACTTGATGAAGGACGAGGCCGGGAACGTCATATACGTCGGCAAGGCCAACGTGTTGAAAAATCGGGTCCGGTCGTATTTCACCGGCAGTCACGACGGCAAGACACAAAGCCTCGTCCAACACATCCGGGATTTCGAGTACATCGTCACCCGCACGCCGCAGGAAGCGCTGGTGCTGGAATACAACCTGATCCAGCAGTACAAGCCTTACTATAATGTGATGTACAAAGATGACAAATCGTACCCGTACATCCTGGTGACCAAGGAAAAGCATCCGCGCATTGAAGTGACGCGGAAAGTGAAAAAGGAGCGGGGAAAATATTTCGGCCCGTACCCCAACGCCGGCGCCGCCCAGGCGACGAAACGGCTGTTGGACAAGTTGTACCCGCTTCGCAAGTGCCGGACGTTGCCGGACCGGGCGTGTTTGTATTATCACCTGGGCCAGTGTCTGGCCCCGTGCATTGTCGACGTCGATGCGGCGGTTTATGAGGAGATGGTGGAGGAAATCACCCGCTTCCTGCAAGGGGGATACAAAGAAATCCAGGAACGGTTGCAACGGGAAATGGAAGAAGCGGCGGAGAATCTGGATTTTGAACGGGCAAAAGAGCTGCGGGATCAAATCCAGAGCATCCAGGCCATCATGGAACCGCAGCACGTAACGCTGACTGACTTCATCGATCGGGACGTGCTGGCGTACGCCGCCGACCGGGGATGGATGTGCGTCCAAGTGTTTTTCGTCCGGCAAGGCCGCCTCATTGAACGGGAAGCGGCCACGTTTCCCCATTACGGGGAGCCGGAAGACGATTTTGTCTCGTTCGTCACCCAGTTTTATCACCAACGGCAGGAAGTGTTGCCGAAAGAAATCTTGTTGCCGGCCCACGTTCAGGAGCAGGCCGAGGCGTTGCAAGAGTGGCTTTCGGTCAAGGTCAGTTTCCCCAAACGGGGCAGCAAGCGGCAATTGGTGACGATGGCGGAGGAGAACGCCCGGCTTGCCTTGGAAGAAAAATTTCGGCTGGAGGAACGGGACGAGGCCCGAACCCGGGGCGCCCTGGAACAGTTGGCCCAATCCCTCGGCACCGGCATCCCGCACCGGATTGAGGCCTTCGACAATTCCAACATCCAAGGGGCGGATCCGGTGTCGGCCATGGTCGTCTTCATCGACGGCAAGCCGGCCAAAAAAGAATACCGCAAGTACAAGATCCGGACGGTGCAGGGGCCCGACGATTACGAGACGATGCGGGAAGTGATTCGCCGCCGTTACACGCGGGTGCTCAAAGAAAACTTGCCGCTGCCGGATCTGATCGTGGTGGACGGCGGCAAAGGACAGATTTCTGCCGCCGTGGACGTGTTGGAAAACGAACTGGGCCTGTTCATCCCGGTTTGCGGGCTGGCCAAAGACGACCATCACCGGACCGAACGGCTGCTGATGGGCGATCCGCCGCAGGAAATTCCGTTGCCGCGACACAGCGAAGCCTTTTATTTGTTGCAGCGCATCCAGGATGAGGTGCACCGGTTTGCCATCACGTTCCACCGGCATCGGCGGGGCAAGACCATGTTGAAATCCCGGCTGGATGACATTCCCGGCGTCGGTGAAAAGCGCAAGCGGCTGTTGTGGAAACATTTTGGCTCCTTGGAAAGGATGCGGGAGGCGACGGTGGAAGAGTTTCGACAAATCGGCATCGGCGACAAACTGGCCCGGGAAATTTTGCGCCATTTGCGCGAAAATGAAGGATAAGCAAGTCTCTTGTCAGTCTTTCGCCGATGTGGTACATTTAAGGCGGATAACGTGACAACGAAATAAAGTGCCTCGCTTGAGGGCGCGAATCAAAGGCGCGGCGTTTATGAGTACCGTTTCGGACGGACAGGAAGCCGGATGAAGGAACGGGAAAGGAAATGTCGCCGAAGGCAAAGACGGTTCCTGACGTGTTTGCCTGGGGTTGCACTGAATAAGTGCAGCACTGTCGCAGATCCTTCCCCACGGGATTTGCGGAGCGTTGGTTCGTGCGGGGGACGGTGGAGGTTCTACGCAACAGTAGGGCTTACCCCTGCTGTTTTTTATTTGTCATCGACTTTACGATGGAAGGTCAGGAGGGTCAAACGTGCTGATCGTTCAAAAGTACGGCGGAACATCGGTCGGAAGTGTGGAACGAATCAAAGCAGTGGCGGACCGGATTAAAAAGACCGTCGACCTGGGCCACCAATGCGTCGTCATTGTCTCGGCCATGGGCGACACGACGGACAATTTGGTCGATTTGGCCAAGCAAATCACCTCCCGTCCGTCCCAGCGGGAAATGGACATGTTGCTGACGACGGGGGAACAAGTGTCCATCGCGTTGCTCAGCATGGCGCTGCAAGATCGCGGAGTGGCCGCTACGTCCATGACCGGTTGGCAGGCCGGCATCCGCACCGACGAGGTGCACGGCAAGGCGCGCATTGAAGCCATCGACACGGAGAAAATTTGGCGCCTGCTGGACGCGGGCCACGTCGTCATCGTCGCCGGGTTTCAAGGTGTGACGGAGGCAGGAGAAATTACGACCCTTGGCCGGGGCGGTTCCGACACGACGGCTGTGGCGTTGGCCGCGGCTTTGAAAGCGGATCTTTGCGAAATTTACACCGACGTCACCGGGGTGTTTACGACGGACCCGCGGGTCGTCCCCGGCGCCCGGAAACTGTCGGTCGTCTCCTACGACGAAATGTTGGAAATGGCCATTCTCGGTGCCGGCGTGCTGCATCCACGCTCGGTGGAGTGTGCGAAACTTTACGGCGTAAAACTCGTGGTGCGTTCAAGCTTTACCGACGAAGAAGGAACGATCATACAGGAGGGGTCAGCCATGGAAAAACCGTTGGTCGTGACAGGGGTTGCGTTTGACGAAGATGTGGTGAAAGTGCAAGTGGACGGTTTGCCCAACAACTCGGATTCGCTGGCGCGGCTGTTTTCGCTGTTGGCCGAAAAACATATCAATGTGGATGTCATCGTCCAAAGCCAACGGGGAGAAAATGAAGTCAACCTCGCTTTTTCCATTTCCGAAGACGATCGGCAGACGGCGGAGGAAACGCTCAAAGCGCATCAGGCAGAACTCGGTTTTCGCGCCGTCGACTTTGAGTCGGGGTTGGCCAAAGTGTCCATTGTCGGAGCCGGCATGATGACCAATCCGGGGGTGGCGGCCATGTGTTTCCGCTTTTTGTCGGAAGCCGGCATTCCGATTAAAATGGTCACGACCTCGGAGATCAAAGTCTCTTGTGTCATTCCGCGGAATTGGATGGAAACGGCGGTCAATCGGTTGCATGAAGGGTTTGGATTGTGTACGGAATCCTGCGCTTCTTGACGCTTTTGTGACAATGGGAGTACAATACCATTGGTTGTCAATGGTCGACCTGGGTCGTCAGGATGGGTGGGCGAGGAAGGATAATAATCCTATATACGGCGGTACACAGGGCGGTCGTTCAACGGAAAAACGGCAATAGCACGGGATTGATCAAGAGAGGAAGGAGTTGTCAGACGTGGCAAGAGGAACGTTTTTCAACCGGAAGATTCACTCATTGTTCGGCGTGCTGCCGGTGGGCATTTTTTTAGTCTTCCACCTGATGACGAACTATCAGGCGACAAAGGGACCGGAAGCGTACAACTCGGCGGCGGCGGCCATCGGCAATTTGCCGTTTCTCATCGTCATTGAAGTGGTCTTCATTTTTCTGCCTCTGTTGTTCCATGCCATTTACGGCTTGTACGTCATGTACCAGGCCAGCTTTAACTTGCACCGGTTCAACACGTTCCGCAACTGGATGTTCGTTTTGCAACGGGTCACCGGTATTTTGACGCTCATTTTTGTCGCCTGGCACGTCTGGGAAGCCCGTATCAACCGCCCGGCCGATCCGGACTTTTACCAGCTGATGACGCAAATCTTGTCCGACCCGTTCATGTACTGGTTTTACGTCATCGGCATTGTGGCGGCGGTGTTTCACTTCTCCAACGGGATGTGGTCCTTTCTCGTCTCTTGGGGTGTAACGGTGGGCCCGCGGGCTCAGCAAGTGTCCACGTACGTATGGATGGTCGTCTTTGTGTTGTTGTCCATCGTCGGGATCAACGCGCTCAATGCGTTTGTGTGAGGAAGACCCATTACGAGAGGGAAAGGGGTTAATGAAATGAGTCAAAAATTGATTGTCGTCGGCGGAGGCCTGGCCGGCTTAATGGCGACCTTGAAAGCGGCGGAAGCGGGAGTGCCGGTGGATCTGTTTTCCTTGGTCAAAGTGAAACGGTCCCACTCCGTTTGCGCGCAAGGCGGCATCAACGGTGCGGTCAACACGAAAGGCGAAGGGGATTCTCCGTGGATTCATTTTGACGACACGATTTACGGCGGCGACTTTTTGGCCAACCAGCCTCCGGTCAAAGCCATGTGCGAAGCGGCGCCGGGCATCATTTACTTGATGGACCGTATGGGCGTCATGTTCAACCGGACGCCGGAAGGATTGCTGGACTTCCGCCGGTTCGGGGGAACCCAGCATCACCGGACGGCATATGCCGGCGCGACGACCGGACAACAGCTGCTTTACGCCCTGGACGAGCAAGTGCGGCGGTATGAAGTGGCGGGCTTGGTGAACAAATACGAGTACTGGGAATTCTTGGGGATCGTGAAAGACGATGAAGGCGTCTGCCGCGGCATTGTCGCGCAAGACTTAAAAACGATGGAAATCCGGGCGTTCCGTTCCGATGCCGTCATTTTGGCCACCGGTGGCTGCGGCATCATTTTCGGCAAGAGCACCAACTCCATGATCAATACCGGTTCGGCCGCCAGCATCGCCTACCAACAAGGCGCCTATTATGCCAACGGGGAATTCATCCAAATCCACCCGACCGCCATTCCGGGGGACGATAAACTGCGCTTGATGAGCGAATCGGCCCGGGGAGAAGGCGGACGCATCTGGACATACAAGGACGGCAAACCGTGGTATTTCCTTGAAGAAAAATATCCGGCCTACGGCAACTTGGTGCCGCGGGACATCGCCACGCGGGAAATTTTCCACGTCTGCGTCGACCTGAAACTGGGTATCAACGGCGAAAACATGGTGTATCTCGACCTGACCCACAAAGATCCGAAAGAACTGGACGTCAAGTTGGGCGGGATCATCGAGATTTACGAGAAATTCGTCGGCGAAGACCCGCGCAAAGTGCCGATGAAAGTGTTCCCGGCGGTTCACTATTCCATGGGCGGTCTTTGGGTCGACTACAACCACATGACCAACATTCCGGGACTGTTTGCCTGCGGCGAGTGCGATTATCAATACCACGGCGCCAACCGTCTCGGTGCCAACTCGCTGCTGTCCTCCATCTTCGGCGGCATGGTGGCCGGTCCGAAAGCCATCGAATATATGCGGGGACTGAAAAAGTCGGCGGAAGATTTGCCCAGCAGCCTGTATGAACAGGCCAAAAAACGGGAAGAAGAAAAATTCGAGCAAATCTTGAAAATGGACGGCGACGAAAACCCGTACAAGCTGCACCAAGAACTGGGTCAATGGATGACGGCCAACGTCACGGTCGTCCGTTACAACGACCGGCTGAAGAAAACCGACGAAAAGATCCAAGAGTTGATGGAGCGCTACAAACGGATCAACGTCCACGACACGGGTCGTTACCTCAACCAAGCCGCTTCCTTTACGCGGCAGCTGTGGAACATGTTTGAACTGGCCCGGGTCATCACCATCGGCGCGCTGTTGCGCAACGAAAGCCGCGGGGCTCACTACAAACCGGAGTTTCCGGAGCGCAACGACGAAGAGTGGCTGAAGACGACCAAGGCTCGCTTCACCCCGGACGGCCCTGCTTTTGAGTATGAGGATGTCGACGTTTCCTTGATCAAACCCCGTCCGCGCCGCTATGACATCAAGAAGGAGGAAGTCAAAGCATGAGTGGGGAACAGCAGAAACAGCAGACGTTTCGCATGATCATCAAACGGCAGGACGGGCCAGGCGAAAAGCCGTACTGGGAAGAGTTTGACATTCCATACCGCAAAAACATGAACGTCATTAGCGCCTTGATGGAAATTCAGCGCAACCCGGTCAACGCCCAGGGGAAAAAGACGCGGCCGGTGGCCTGGGAGCAAAACTGCCTGGAGGAAGTCTGCGGGGCGTGCTCCATGGTCATCAACGGCCGCCCGCGGCAAGCTTGTACGGCCTTGATCGACAAACTGGAAAAGCCCATCCGGCTGGAGCCCCTGGCTTCCGCCTTTCCGGTGGAACGGGACCTGGTGGTCAACCGCGACCGGATGTTTGAAAACCTCAAGCGGGTCAAAGCGTGGATTCCCATCGACGGCACGTACGATCTCGGTCCGGGGCCGCGGATGCCGGAGCACGAACGGCAAATTGCCTATGAATATTCCAAGTGCATGACGTGCGGTTGTTGTCTGGAAGCGTGCCCCAACGTCAACTTCCATTCGACGTTCATGGGTCCGCAGGTGATCGGCCAAGTGCGGCTGTTCAACACCCACCCGACGGGGAAAATGAACGCCCACGAACGGCTGGAGGCGCTGATGGGACCCGGCGGCATTACCGAATGCGGCAATGCCCAAAACTGCGTTCAAGTCTGCCCGAAAGGGATTCCGTTGACGACGGCCATCGCCGAACTGAACCGGGCGACGGTGGCCTATGGCATCAAGCGTTGGTTGTCCCAATAATGGCCAAAAACATCCCGTCTTGCGGTTGCGGACGGGATGTTTTTTATTTGCCCATTTTCGGTGACCGGGGACAGGCATGGTTGCATAAATCAGTAAGATAGCCGCCTATTTCTCATCCCTCCTTTCACCACCGGCTTTCGCTGCACATACAATATTTTGACTGTATCCCTGCCCGTGATGGAACCCGGCAAGGAGGGATGGATTTGGTAGATGGCGCACAACGAAAAAAGCCGCTTTTGACCAACCGTGAACGGGAAGTATTTGAATTACTGGTAAAGGATAAAACTACCAAAGAAATCGCTCAGCTGCTGTTCATCAGTGAAAAGACCGTCCGAAACCACATTTCGAACGTCATCCAAAAGTTAGGTGTCAAAGGACGTTCCCAGGCAGTGGTTGAGTTGGTCCGTATGGGAGAGTTGAAATTATAACTGCCCTCTTTGAAACCCCACCCCTAAAGATGGGGTTTTCTTATGTCAATTTTTTTCTCTAATATGCTATGATCGGGCTAGATTTGCCAAAAGGGGGCCGAACCTCCCATGGAGCGACCAACGCCGGAGGCCATTTTGGAAACCGAAAAGACGTTGCGCAAGCTGACCCTTTTGTTGCGGCAACAAAACCGGGAACTGCTGCATCGGTTTAAAATCACGCCGCCGCAGTTTGCCGCATTACAATGGTTATATGAAGAAGGGCCTTTGACCATCGGCGATTTGAGCGCGAAAATGGGTCTCGCCTGCAGCACCATCACCGATTTGATCGACCGCATGGAGCAGCAAGGGCTGGTGGAACGCCGGCGGGATCAGTTGGACCGGCGGGTCGTCCGGGTTGTGCTGTTGGCCAATGGAGGGCAGCTCTTTGAAGACATTTTGGCGGCTCAACGCCAACAATTCAGTCGGATTTTAGAGCCGTATCCACCGGAAGCGATCGACATGCTCAACCGTTTTCTCCAACGGCTGTTGAAAGATCTGCAAGCCGGTTCATCCCGTGAGGACGATACGAACACCACTGGAAAATGAGGAGAACAGAAACATGGAACCTGCGATCGGAATGATGGACTCTGGTGTCGGCGGACTGACGGTGGCCAAAGCCATCATGTGTCAAATGCCGCATGAACCGATCATTTATTTTGGCGATACGGCCCGTTGTCCGTACGGCCCGCGGTCGCCGGAGGAAATCCGCCAATTTGCTTGGGAAGTCATTCGCTTTCTCCAGCAGTTCCCGCTGAAAATGTTGGTCATCGCCTGCAATACGGTGACCGCCACCATGTTGGATGAGGTCCGGCAGGCGTTGCCGATTCCGGTCATCGGCGTCATTTCACCGGGTGTGCGAGCGGCGCTCAGGCAGACGAAAAACGGCCGCATCGGCGTCATCGGCACCCAAGGAACGATCCGTTCCCGCGCGTATGAGCGGCAATTGCGCCAGCAAAACCCCGATTTGCACATCGTGTCATTGGCCTGTCCGTCCTTTGTGCCGCTGGTCGAACAAGGCCACTTCCGCACGCCGGAAGCGGAGCAGGTGGTCAAACAAAGTTTGAGGCCGTTGTTGGATGAACAGTTGGACACCTTGATTCTCGGCTGCACGCACTACCCGTTGTTGGCACCGGTTATTCAACGGGTGATGGGAGATGGGGTGACACTCATCAGTTCCGCGGCGGAAACGGCCAAAGAAGTGTACGACTACTTGCAGCGTCACCGTTTGTTCCATCCCCGTACCGCCGGGCCAGTGACGCACCGCATGTTTGTCAGCGGCGATCCGGAACAATTCCGCCGCATCGCCGCCGAATGGTTCGGCCGTCCGTGCCCGGTCACCAGCATTCAGTGGTCGCAAGTCAGTTGACGGCATCCTTCGTCCAACGGTTCCATGTATAATTCCCAACCCGGCTCGTATACATGGAATAGAGTTGGACGAAGGAGGGAAAGGTTGTGTTGACAAGACGTGTTCGTGTATGGGGCAGTGTGACGGTGGTCATCGTTTTGGCCGCTTTGGCCGGTTGCGGTTTCCTGTCCAAGGAAGAGCCGGTGGACTTAACGCCGCCGAATGCAGTGGAATGGGCCGACGAAGTGAAAGTGGACAACCCTGCTGCCCAACCCGAAGCATCGAAGGACGAGGAAGACAGTGAAAAGTCGGGTGAAACCTCGTCCGCCGTAGCAACCACCACCTTGACATTGTATTTCCTGGATAAAAACGGCTATGTCGTACCGGTGGCCATGAAAGTGCCGAAAGTGGAAGGCATTGCCCAGCAGGCGCTGCAATTTATGACCAAAGGGGGACCCGGTGAGGAACTGGTGCCGGAAGGGTTTTCGGCTGTGTTGCCCCCGAATACGGAAATGACGGTCAACATCAAGCCGGAAGAGAAGCTGGCCCGGGTCGATTTTTCCAAAGAATTTACCAACATTCCGGCAGGACAAGAGAAAAAAGTGCTGGAGGCCATCACATACACGCTGACGCAATTCCCCAATGTGGAACAAGTGGAAATTACGGTCAACGGCTACCCGCTGACGGAATTGGGCGACTATCCGGTGACGCAGCCGTTGAAACGGGAGACGCTGGGCCTGAACTTGGAACTGTCCGATGAGGCCAAACCCGGCCAGACGACCGCCGTCACCTTGTACTTCCAAGGCATCAATCAAGTCGGGGACAGTTACTTGGTGCCGGTCACCCGGCTCATCCCCCGGGTGACGGACCCGGAAGAGAAAGCGCTCCGCACGTTGCAAGAACTCATCCGCGGTCCCCGGGAAGATTCCAAGTTGACGTCGTCGTTCATGCAAACGATGAAAGTGTTGGACGTCCAATTGCAGGAGAACAAAGTGGTGGCCAATTTGGATGAGCATTTCTTGAGTTACTTGTCGTTGTCGGAGCCGACCGAAATGAATCCGTCTTTGGAGGCGCTGGTGCTGAGCCTGACGGAAAATACCGGTGCCCAGGCCGTCCAAGTGCTGGTCAACGGCGAAACGGCAGTGACGGTCAACGGACAACCGCTGAACCAGCCCTTAACACGACCGGCTTGGGTCAATCCGCTGTAAATCCCAGGGTGCGCATCGGCGCCTTTTTCTTTTGGCTAAACATGGACGGCGGCGGGTATGATATAATGGTACCACGTGAAAGAGGGGGAGGTTGGTTCGACGACATGCGAGCGGATGGACGGGCGCCCGCCCAGATGCGTCCGGTGCGAATTACGCGCAACTATTTGAAACATCCGGAAGGTTCTGTGCTGATTGAAGTTGGAAACACGAAAGTCATCTGTACCGCGACCGTCGAAGATCGGGTGCCGCCCTTTATGCGCGGGCAAGGGAAAGGCTGGGTGACGGCCGAGTACGGCATGTTGCCCCGCGCCACCAGTGTGCGAAATCAGCGGGAGGCGACCAAAGGCCGGCCCGGCGGCCGGACGATGGAGATTCAACGGCTGGTGGGCCGGGCATTGCGGTCCGTGGTCGATTTGGACCTTTTGGGTGAGCGGACCATCTGGCTGGATTGCGACGTGATCCAGGCCGACGGCGGCACACGCACCGCGTCCATTACCGGCGCTTATGTGGCCATGTTGGATGCCTTGGCGCTGTTGGTCCAGCAACAAGTGATTCTCCAATGGCCGGTGCGGGACTTTTTGGCGGCGGTCAGCGTCGGCGTGGTGGATGATACCGTCGTGCTGGATTTGGACTACGAGGAAGATGTCCGGGCGACGGTCGACATGAACATCGTCATGACCGGCGGGGGGAAATACGTGGAAATTCAAGGGACCGGAGAAGCGGCGCCGTTTACGCAAGAACAGATGGATCAAATGTTGCGTTACGCGGCGGCCGGCATAGAGCAGCTGGTCCGCATCCAAAAAGAGACGGTGGCTGACTTGTTGCCCATGTTTACTGCCGAGTCGGCAACGGTTCCGCCGTCACCGTCCGTTTGACGTCCTGTGGAAAGGATGAAAGACATGAAGGACGTGCCGACAGTCATCATCGCCACGCGCAATCCCGGGAAATTGAAAGAGTTTGAAACGTTTTTCGCCCAATGGGCCTGGAAGGTCAAAGGATTGTCCGATTTTCCCGATGTGCCGGACATTGTCGAAAATGGGCGGACTTTTGAAGAAAACGCCCGGATCAAAGCGGAAGCGCTTTATGCTTGGCTCAAACGGCCGGTCTTGGCCGACGATTCCGGATTGGAAGTGGATGCCCTTGACGGACAACCGGGGGTGTACTCGGCCCGTTACGCCGGCGAAGGAGCCGCTGATGAAGAGAACAATGCCAAATTGCTGGCGGCTTTGCAAGGCGTACCGGCCGACCGACGGCAAGCCCGGTTTCGCTGTGTGTTGGTCATGAAGTTCGATGAAGAACGGCAATTGACGGCGGAAGGGGTTTGCGAAGGCGTCATTTTGGAAGCGCCGCGTGGAAGAGGAGGATTTGGGTACGATCCGCTCTTTTACGTACCGGCGCTGGGGAAAACGTTGGCCGAGATTTCGGCTGAAGAAAAAAACCGCATCAGCCACCGGGGAGCGGCTTTGCGGCAATTGGCGGACCAATTGGCAAAATGCCAATTGATTCCTTGATTCGACACGACATTGTGCTATAATGATGGGGTTATCAGCGGTATCGAAAGAATACATAGCGTGAGCAGGTGTTGGAAGGGGAGAGCATAGATGAAAGCGACTTGGGAGAAAATAGATAAGAATGAAGGGGTATTGACCGTCGAGGTGGAACCGGAACGGGTGGACGAGGCGCTGGATCGCGCGTTTCGCAAGGTCGTCCGGCAAGTGACCGTGCCGGGCTTCCGCAAAGGAAAAGTGCCCCGGAAAATTTTTGAAGCCCGCTTCGGTGTCGAAGTGCTGTACGAAGATGCCATCGAATTGTTGTTGCCAGAAACATATCAAGAAGCGGTGAAGGAAACGAACATTGAACCGGTGGACCGGCCCCACATCGACGTGGAGCAGTTTGAAAAAGGAAAACCTTTCATTTACAAAGCGAAAGTGACGGTCAAACCGGAAGTGAAGCTGGGACAATACATCGGTTTGCAAATTCCAGAAAAAGACTTTTCTGTGACGGAAGAAGACGTCCAGGAAGAATTGCGCAAGCAACAAGAACGGGTGGCGGAATTGGTGCCGGTGGAAGACGGGGCGGTGGAATCGGGCGACTACATTCGCCTGGACTTCCAAGGATTTGTGGACGGCGAGCCCATTGAAGGGGGGGAAGGCGAAAATTATCCGTTGACGGTCGGTTCCGGCACGTTTATTCCCGGTTTCGAAGATCAATTGATCGGGATGAAACCGAATGAAGAAAAAGAAATCAAAGTGACCTACCCGGAGGACTACCACGTGGAGAACTTGAAAGGAAAAGAAGCCACCTTCCGGGTGAAAGTGCGGGACATCAAACGGAAACGGTTGCCGGAGTTGGACGATGAATTCGCCAAAGACGTCAGCGAGTTCGAGACACTGGAAGAGTTGAAAGAGCAAATCCGCAAAGATTTGGCGGAGCGGAAGGCCGAAGAGAGAAAACAATACTTGCAAGATCAAGCGTTGCAGTTGGCGACAGAAAACGCGGAGATCGATGTGCCGCAAGCCATGATCGAACACGAAATCGATCACATGGTGCAAGAATACAGCCAGCAGCTGCGCTTGCAAGGGTTGACGCTGGAGCAGTATTTGGAAATCACCAATACGACCAATGAACAATTGCGGGAAAACTTCCGGGAAACGGCGGAAAAACGGGTGCGGCAAAGCCTCGTTCTCGAAGCGGTGGCCAAACAGGAAAACATTGAGGTGACGGAAGAGGAGATCGAGGCGGAACTGCAAAAATGGGCCGATCAGTTTCAGCGTTCCCTGGAAGAAATCAAGGAATTGTTTGAGCAAAACAACAGTACCGAAACGTTGGCCAATTCCATCCGCATACGTAAAACCTTGGAGTTTTTGGTGGAAAAAAGCGAATTGACGCCAGTGGCATCATGACGGAAAACAAGCACGGGTGAACCGTGCTTTGTTTTCCATTGAGGCCATGGCGCGTTCGGGACAGCTGGAGTGGAGACGAAAAGAGAAAAATGTTTTACAATAAGATCACATGAAGAGCCGGGACATCGCCAGGATGGCGTGTTCCTGATGAGAAGAAGGGGTGAACGGGTTGAATTTAGTACCCATTGTCATTGAAACGACCAATCGCGGTGAACGGGCTTATGACATTTACTCCCGCCTGTTGCGGGATCGCATTATTTTGCTCGGCAGTCCCATCACGGATCAAGTGGCCAATTTGGTCGTCGCGCAGATGCTCTTTTTGCAAGCCGAAGATCCGGATAAAGACATCTACTTATACATAAACTCCCCGGGCGGTTCGGTCACGGCCGGGATGGCCATTTACGACACGATGCAATATATCAAACCTCACGTTGCGACCATCTGCATCGGATTGGCTGCCAGCATGGGTGCTTTCCTGCTTGCGGCCGGGGAAAAAGGCAAACGATTTGCGCTGCCCAACAGTGAGATCATGATTCACCAACCGCTGGGCGGGGTGCAGGGCCAAGCCTCGGACATCAAGATTCACGCCGACTGGATCATCCGGACGAAAAACAAGCTGAACCGCATCTTGGCCGAGCGGACAGGACAACCGTTGGAACGGATTGAAAGAGACACCGACCGCGATTTTTTCATGAGTGCCGAAGAGGCAAAAGAGTACGGCTTGGTGGATCAGATCATCACGCGTCCAGAGTTTTCAAAGGGGTGAAAACCGAATGTTTAAATTCAACGATGAAAAAGGACAGTTGAAATGCTCCTTTTGCGGCAAGACGCAGGAACAGGTGAGGAAGCTCGTCGCTGGTCCCGGTGTCTATATATGCGATGAATGCATTGAATTGTGCACAGAAATCGTCGAGGAGGAGCTGGGCAACGAAGAGGAGTTCAACCTGCAGGATGTGCCGAAGCCTTCGGAAATCCGCCAGTTCCTCGACCAGTACGTCATCGGTCAAGAGCGGGCGAAGAAGACCTTGTCAGTGGCCGTGTATAACCACTATAAACGCATCAACAGCAATTTGAAAAACGACGACGTGGAGCTCT
>PKQY01000027.1 GCA_017577895.1 Bacillota bacterium | reverse complement strand
CCGCCAACTGTTTCGCCGTCTCCGCCACCCCCAAAGTGTGACGGAAGCGGTGTTCGGTCAACATGTTCCGAACCGCCGCAAGGATTGCCTCCCGCTCCATCCCCTCACCTCGCTTGCCGCCGGATTAACCGCTGTAGAACCAGTACGCCACTCCGATGACGAAAAAGAGCAAAGCACCGACCCACAACAAATGAATCAGTTGGGCCGTCGGCTTTCCGTAAAGAAGACTGCCCATTTGGGTCAAAAACCGAATCCATCGGTTCAAAGACCATGCCTCCTATAATCATTCCTCCTAATGTTATTATTATAACAATTTATTTTCTCAGCCTCACGCGTTCATCCATCCATATACAATCGGTGCTCATAGATGTACCGCTCCACCGCCGGGGGCACCAGATACGTGATGGATTTGCCCGCTTTAAGCCGCTCCCGGATAAACGAACTGTTTAACGCAAACGAAAAAGGCGCCTCGATGAACCGCATCTGTTCCTGATAACGGGAGAGCAACGGATGACGTTGGACGAAAGCGGTCATGGCCGCCCGATCATCCTGTCCCCGGCCCACGATCAACAGCGGAAATTCCTGCAACAACCGTTCACTCTCATACCAAGAGGCCAGTTCTGCCAAATTGTCCCCGCCGATGATGAAATACAGCGGTGTATCCGGCGTTTCCGCCTGCAATTGTTTCAGCGTCTCATACGTATAAGAAGGTCCCGGCCGTTCGACTTCAATCGTCGAGAGGCGAAAGTGCCGAACGCCTTGAATCGCCAACCGGACCATTTCCACCCGGTGATGGGCAGGCAGCAAGGTGTCTTTAAACGCATGTTCGCCCGCCGGCACAAACACGATCTCAGCCAGGCCCATTTCTTCCCGCACGTATTGGGCCGTCCACAAATGGGCGTGATGAATCGGCGAAAAACTGCCGCCAAACACCCCAATGGCCCCTGGGGCCTCATCCCGCAAACACATTTAAGCCTGCCCTCCACGTTGCAAGACGGCCTGACGCATGACGTCCAGCGGCGCTTCCTGACCCGTCCATAACCGGAACGCTTCCGCTCCTTGGTACAAAAACATGCCCAGTCCGCCGTGAATGCGCAGCCCATATCCTTCTGCTGCGCGCAAAAGGCGCGTTTTCAGCGGATTGTAAATCAAGTCGCTGACCACGGCAGACTGGGGTAAACGCTGCAGCCACTCGGTGGGCAGCGGCGCCGCCTCCTCATGCGGATGCATGCCGACAGACGTCGTATTGACCAACAAATCGGCATCGGGCAGCCAGCGGGACACATCGTCCAAAGCACCGACGGTGATGGCAACCCCGTTTCGGCCGTAACCTTGGGCAAAAACATCTTTTAATCGTGCGGCCAACTGTTCAGCCCGCTCCCGGTTCCGGTTGGCAATCGAAAGCGCTGCAATCCCTTCTTTTAAGAGGGAATACGCAATGGCCCGGGCGGCCCCGCCGGCACCTAAGAGCACCACCCGAGCACCGCGCAACGAAATGGCGGTCTCTTCCTTTAACGAACGAACGTATCCCAACCCGTCGGTATTCGTCCCGTACAGTTTTCCATCGTCGTCGATAACGACCGTATTGACGGCGCCAATGCCGGTCGCTTCCGACGACAACTCATCGATCAGCGACATGACCGCCACTTTGTGCGGAATCGTCACGTTGAACCCACGAAATCCAAGAGCCCGCATGCCGCGCACCGCTTCGGCCAAATGTTGCGGCAGCACGTCGAAGGCCTGGTACACATACGGCAAATTCAACGTTTGAAACGCCGCATTGTGCATCCGCGGCGAATGCGAATGGCCGACCGGATGGCCTAACAGGCCAATCATCCGAATCAAACGTTCCACTCCTTTCCCCATCCCGTTCCAGGCGCCTACTCCATCCGATCAATACATGGATTCCCGAATCGCCACTTCAATTTCTTTCGGCACCCACAAATCGAGATCTGCCCATTCCCCTTTGACGGCAATCCACCCTAGACCGGCAATCGACACATCTTCATCTTTTTTCACGTGGTAACGCTGTCGGACCAACGCCGGGTATCGCCGGATCCCCTCCCGCCCGGGCGGGGAGAGCAATTCCCCGGCATGTTCCCGATATAACGCATCGGCCCGCTGCAACTTCGTCCGGTGAATGCGGACATCGTCGGACAAATAACAGACGAAAGACTGCCGCGGGCCCTCCAGAAAATCCATACGGGCCAAGCTGCCGAAAAACAGCGTTTGCCCCGGATACAACTGGTAAATTTTGGGTCGGAGGCGCCGCCGTGGGACGACCCGGCGCAAGTCTTCCGGCACTAAATAGTGAATCAACCGCCGCCCGTGAATGAGGCCCGGCGTGTCAATGAAAAAACCGCCATCCCCTAACGGCACCGCAATCATATCCAACGTCGTACCGGGATAAGGCGAGGTCGTCACTTTTCGGATGTTCTCGGGCTTGTCCCCTTCACCGGCAACCCACCGCTCCATCAGCCGGTTCATCAAAGTAGACTTGCCGACATTGGTCATGCCGACCAAGTACACATTTTCGTCCGACGAGCGCCGCAATTGGCGAATTCGCTCGATGAGCGCATCGATGCCGACGTTTTTTTCCGCGCTGACAAACGAAATGCCCGACACCGCCAGCCCTTGTTCCCGGGCTTGGCGGTACAGCCATTGTTCCACCCGGTGCCAGTTCGTATCCAACGGAAACAAATCGCACTTGTTGGCCACCAGAAGCAACGTCTGCCCGCCGATCAGCCGATGGATGCCCGAAATCCAGCTGCCTTCCAAGTCGAACAAATCGACGACCATCACGACGACGGCCGGCCGTTCTCCAATGGCCTCCAACATGCGGCGATAATCTTCCGGCTCCAACGCCACTTCCGAGACCTCGTTGTAATGGCGTATCCGGAAACACCGCTGGCAAATGATTTCATCCCGGGTCAATGCCCGTTCCGGAACGTATCCCGGTTTGTTCGGATCTTCCGTTTGAATGCGCACTCCGCAACCGCTGCAAATCATGGCGTCTGTCAAAACAAAACCCCTTCCCAAGATGTTGTGCTGAAACGAGATGCCCAGTTCAATAGCGGCCTTGTCTTTTCAACAAAAGCATGAGCCCCTTTTCTAAAAACCGGTTCATACGGGTCGTCCATTTTTCCGCCGGCGAAATGGGCTGCACCAAAAAGGTGTACAGCCCGAGCCGTTTCCCGCCGAAAATGTCGGTCAACAGCTGATCTCCTACCACTGCCGCCTCTTCGGGCTTCAACTGTAACTGCTGCAAGGCTTGTTGAAAAGCTCTGCGCAACGGCTTCCGCGCCCGGGAAATGTACGGGATGCCCAACTCTTGGGCCACTAGGGCCACGCGGCGATGGCTATTGTTGGAAACAATGATCACCGACACATTGCCTTGTTTCAGGCATTCCAGCCACCGCATCAGTTCCGGCGTCGCTCTCCCGGTCTCTGCCGCAACCAACGTATTGTCTAAATCGGCGATGATCCCTTTTAACCCTAACCGTTTTAACAACAACGGATCAATGTCTGAAAAACTCGTCACCCGACAATCGGGAACGAACCGTTCCAACCACGACAAACGCATTCACCCGTTTCATAGTCCAAAACAATACAAGATTGTCCGCGATTTTTGTCCATATTATACCACGAGCCAATGGGTAACATGGGAAGTTACTCTTTTGGTTCGTTCCCCTTGGCGGACTGGTAAAACTCCTGAAATAATTTGCTCAATGCCCGTTTTTCAATGCGCGAAACATAAGAACGGGAAATTCCTAACTCCTTGGCAATTTCCCGCTGTGTCTTCTCCTTTCCCGTATCCAATCCAAAACGGCTGCGGATCACTTCTTTTTCTCGTTCGGTCAACACGTGGAAAAATTCGTGGAGTTTGTTGCTTTCCACCCGCATTTGAACCGTATCGATGACGTCGTCCGGATCAGTGCCTAAAATGTCGATCAAAGTGATTTCATTGGACTCTTTATCGTGGCCGATGGGGTCGTGCAGGGAGACGTCTTTCTTCATTTTTTTCAACGAACGCAAATGCATTAAAATCTCGTTTTCAATACACCTCGCGGCGTAGGTGGCCAACTTGGTGCCTTTGTCCAACTCGTAACTTTCGATGGCCTTGATGAGGCCGATGGTACCAATGGAGATCAAGTCCTCCGTGTCTTCGCCGGTATTCTCAAACTTTTTAACAATGTGGGCCACCAGCCGCAAATTGTGTTCGATGAGCCGGTTACGCGCTTCTTTGTCTCCCGCCTTCATCCGCTCCAGCGCTTCCCGCTCCTCCTCTTCACTCAACGGTTGAGGAAAAGCGTTGTTTTTTATGTAAGAAACAAAAAAAGACAGCTCCTTGAAAAACAACAACAGCGCTGTCAACAGGCCGGACATGTCCCCACCCCCCAGCGATTTTCGACCATATTACACGTTATGCCGGTGGGTGGGCGTTCGTGACAGATGTGATGTAATAATGAAAAAGTTATGAAAATAAAACATATATTCGCCTTAAAGGAGCGATTCTCATTGCAATTCATTGAGGAAATGACCGTATCTTTATTTTTTATGCATGGCTCATGATATACTGCTTAGCGTGAATACTTCACTGAACGATGAGGTGTTTCAAGTTCTTTGACTGTTTGCAACAATACTGGATACAATGGACATCAAAATTCTGACAGAAAGGACGATGCAACCATGTACGTGGTCATCAACACGATTCGCGTGAAAAAAGGATACGGGCCTCAACTCGTCGAACGGTTCAAAACACCCAAAGGGGTTCACCAAATGCCGGGATTCATCCGTTTTGAACTGTGGCAAACGGAACATGAACAAGAGGAGTTTGAGGAATTTCAGGCGTGCACGGTGTGGGAAAACGAGCAAGCCTTCCTCAACTGGGTCAACAGCGCTGCCTTTCGGAAGGCCCACGAGGCCAGCAACCAGCGGCCGAACGACTACATCATCGATTCCCGGTCCAGCAAACACCGCATCGTGGCGCATTACACCGCTCATCCAACGAGCGATTCTTAAAGCAAAAACCGATACCCGGCTCCCCAGACGGTGTCAATATATTTCGGCTTCGACGGATTGTCTTCGAGTTTCTCCCGAATGCGGGCGATGTGCACCGTGACGGTGGACACATCGCCCACCGCATCCATGCCCCAAATGCGCTCAAACAATTCCTCTTTGCTGAACACCCGATTCGCATTTTCCAGTAAAAACAGGAGCAGCTCATATTCTTTCTGCGTCAAAGCCACTTCGCGGCCGTGGACGAATACGCGCCGGGAGTCTTTGTGAATTTCCAACCCCCGCACGTGCAGTTTGTTCGTCTCGGGTCTTTGGCCAAACCGTTCTTTCATCCGCTGATAGCGGCTCAAGTGGGCTTTCACCCGAGCCACCAGTTCCGCCGAACTGAACGGTTTGGTGATGTAATCGTCGGCACCCAGTCCCAAGCCGTTGATTTTATAAATCTCCTCCGACCGGGCCGACACCAACAACACGGGAATGTCCTCTTTATCACGAATCGTCCGCAACAGCGAAAAGCCGTCCATCCCCGGCAGCATGATGTCCAAAATCACCAGGTCAAACGCTTCCTCCTCTAATGCTTTCAAGCCGTCGGTGCCGTTGTGGACGATGGACACGTCAAAACCGCTCAGCTCCAAATAATCTTTCTGCAGCTGCGCGATGCTTTCGTCGTCTTCCACAATGAGAATTTTGGGCATGGTCATCACCGCCGCGAAAATTTTTTCCGCTAAAATTTTTTCAAAGAAATCATGACCCGGGTTCCTTGTCCGACTTGACTGGTCACCCAAATTTTCCCTTCATGGCTTTCCACGATCTGTTTGGCGATGGCCAGGCCGAGACCGCTGCCTTCCGTCGTTTTTCGCGCCGGGTCGGCCCGGTAAAAACGGTCAAAGATGCGCGGAACGTGTTCCGGCGGAATGCCCTGGCCGTTGTCCCGCACCTCCACAATGGCCGACGTGGCCGTCTCCCGCAACACCACGTCCACCCGGCCCGGCCGCCGGTCCGTGTACTTGATGGCATTGTCCAGAATGTTCTGCATGACCCGCCGGAAACGCTCCTTGTCCAAGTAGACATACACCGGCTCTTCGTTTTCGCGGATGAAGTTCAATTGCAGCTGATGCCGGGCAAATTCGTGCTGATACTCGGCCACGCAGTCGGCCAAGTAGGCTTCCAGATTCGTCTTTTCAAAATGAAAGGGAAGCTGCTTCAGGTCCAATTTGGAATAGAGAAGCAAATCGTCGATCATGGTGTTCACCAAACGGGCTTTGGCAAGAGCGGTGTCTAAATACTTCTGCTGTTTTTCCGGCGTGCGGGCGACACCATCCATAATGCCCTCGATGTATCCGATGATGGCGGTCACCGGCGTTTTCAGGTCGTGGGAAATGCTGGAGAGGAGAAACCGCCGGTTCTCGTCGTACTTGCGCTGCATATAGATGGACTCCTTCAACTTGATGCGCATCACTTCCAGCGCCCGGCTCAATTCCCGAACTTCGCCGTCCCCTTCCTCTGGGATGCCGCCGTTCAAGTCGCCTTCGCTGATTTTTTGGGCCGCCTCTTTCAACCTGGATACCGGCGCGATGACACTGCGGGAAAAACGGTACGTGACCCAGCCGTTCATGAGCAAGAAACTGAGGATAAAACAGCCGGCCGCCAAAAAAGCCAATATCACGAACACATCGGTCTCCCCCGGCACCGGCGCCAACAGGAAAAGCACTCCCTGTCCTCCGGCGGGGCGAACATAATCGGCCCTTGCAACCACATAGTCGCCGCTTCCCAGGCGCAACGTCTCTCCGTTGCTGGCCGCATTGGTCATCAACAACATTTTTTCCAGGTCGGCCCGGCTCAGGTCCGTCGTGGCGAACACCACTTCCCGCTGTTCGACGATCACCGCCTCCGCCCCCAAGACTTTCACTTTTTCCCTCAGTTCCTGCTGAAAGGAAGCGTCCAACAACCGGTCAAATGACAGCATCAAGGCGTCGTTTTTGATGTCCGCCAACCAGGCCCGGAGCTCCACCGTTCGCTGCAACGCCTGCCAATGGGCAGCCGGACCGAACCATTTCGTATACGCCGCCATAAACAACGTCACGGCCAGTGCCGTGAAGACGACGGCCGCCACTACTGCCAGCACATTCATGGCAAAAAACCGTTTCGAAAGCTGCATAGGCCAACCCTTCCTACGGGCCTAAATCCGAACCTTATAAATCTTTCCGCTCAAACAAGTAATACCCGGCGGTAAACAACATCATACCACAGCCCAACAGGATGAGAAGCTGGCGCAAAATTTTTCCCCAGTTTACCGCATCGGCAATCCACAACGTGTACCAGTCGAAACTGGAAGTGACAAAAAAACTGGCGTAGCGGGAAAAGACGATGCCCAAAAAGTGAAAGACCAAGTAAAGGAGCACCGACAGGAAAAACACCGCCGTCCCGCTGCGCAACAGATTGGCCAAGACCACCACCGCCAACGCGAAAACAAACAGCGGCAGCCCGGTGACCACATACGCCAACACGACCTTCACGATGCCGGAAGCCTCAGCCGATTGCGGATTGAACAAAAATCCGGCCAGCAACGCCAAGATCATGACAAAGAGCAAATTGGCCACAATGAATACGGCCACCGTACCCACTTTGGCGCTGTAGACGCCAAACCGGGACACCGGCCGGGTCAGGGTCAGTTTCATGGTGTTCGAAGAAAATTCGCCGCAAAAGGCATCGATAGCAACAAAGGCCGCAAACAACGGAAGCAACGTATAACTGAGGAGCGTCAAGACCACAAACGGAAACTCGGCGCTGCCGGCGAGACGCAACCCCAACCCGTGGGTGACGGCGGTGACGGCCAACTGGCCGATGAGGACGACCAGCAAGGACAACACCGCAGTGGCGATCATCTTTTTCTTTTTCAGCAACTTGTACAATTCGTTGACCAATGCTGCTTTAAATCCGGCCACTGCGCTCCACCTCGCTGACAAAATAATTTTCCAAGGAAGCGTAATTGGCGAGAATGTCTTCCGTATAGGCCACATTGACGAGGCGTCCGTTGTAAATGACACCAATCCGCGTGCACGTCAATTCCACGTCGTGGATGAGATGGCTGGAGATAAAAAATGTCGTTCCTTCCTCTTCCGCCAGCCGCCGGATGAGTTTCCGCATGTCCAGCATCCCTTCGATATCGAGCCCGTTTAACGGCTCATCCAAGATGAGCAGTTTCGGCTTCGAAAGCATCGCCGCCGCCAGCCCCAGCCGCTGTTTCATCCCGAGGGAAAACTTGCGGGCCTTTTCATGTTTGTATGGGAGCAGCCCGGTGATTTCCAGACACTCGTCGATGCGCCGCTCGTCCACATGCGGATAATAGCGGGCAAAAAGTTTTAAATGTTCGTAGGCCGTCAAATACGGATACACTTCCGCCGTCTCGATGATGCAGCCCACATGCTTCATGGCGTTGACGAAATCGTCCAAGACGCTGGCGCCGAAAATCTTCACATCGCCTCGATCCGGCTTCATCAAGCCGGTCATGATCTTCATGGCCGTCGTCTTGCCGGCGCCGTTGGGTCCGAGAAATCCGAAAATGTCCCCTTGGTCAATTTCCAAATTCAAGTCGTGAATGCCCCGGCCGTTTTTGTACACTTTGGTCAAGCCGATGATTTCGATGGCTTTCGTCATGGCAGGTATCATCTCCTATAAAAGGGTGAATCCCCCAGGCATCCCGCCCAGGGGAACCCGTCCGTTCATTCTTCAAAGACCCGGATCAAATCGCCGCTGAACCACCGTTCGCCCGCTTTGGTGCTGTACCCGCCATCGTCATGCACTTCCACGTTCAAATCGAGATAAATGTTTCCGTTCGCCCCGGGATGCAGCGCGCCGGTCTCTTCTTTTCCAGCCGGGTTTTTGTACGTAAAGAAATAGTCATTTGCGGACAGTTCAAACGTAAAATCGTACGGCTCCGGATACTCGGACGCATATTCCGGTTTCACGGTTTCGTAGTAACGGCCGCGGATGATGCCGTCTTGCACGCTGTCAATTTCCAGCGTCCGCTCGCCGATGTTGACAAATTCTCCGTCTTTCTCGATGACGATATTCGCTTTGTACGTGCCGACATACTTGTCGCTGAGCCCGTTAGCCGTGCTGACTTCCACCTTTTTCCCTTTCAAGTCGGGCTTAACGACAGCCGTCGTGCCGACATCCTTCAGTTTGAACATCACATGCAACGCCACCTCATGGGTAACATCGCGGCTGTCCTTTCCGGAAAATGTGATTTCTCCCCTCATGCTTTTCAGCAGTCCGTTGGCATCTTCCACGGCCGTACCCGTCACTTTTTGCACAAAAATGTCTTTTTTGATATCCGGCAACGGCACGTCATGGTGGTACCGAGATTGCTCGTTGATGATCTGTTTCATATAGAAGGAACTGACGGCGTTGATCAACGCCGGGACCTGCAACTGGGTCAGAGTGCCGGAGTAGACCCGTTCGCCGTTGGCGTTTTCATCCACTTGCACGTACTCTTTCAGATTGCCCACCAGCGCATCCACGATTTTTTCCAAGTCTTCGGCGGCCTCATCCCGGAACGGACTTCTGAAGACGTACGCCTCGTCGCTGTCTCTTGCGTCCCTTTCCACCACAGTATACTGGTCATCGCCGTGTTTATAAATGTAAGCTTCCGAATCAAAATAGGACCAACTGGTCTCCGTTTGCCCGAAGAACTGCTTCGTCACCGTCAAGTCTTCGGCCGCCTTTTTCCGCGTGTCGTACTTTTTCACCGTTGAAACCTGCATCACTGTCTCATCGTCCACTTTCAACTCGGCCAACCATTCGACGGTGTAATTGTCCAATCCGTCCTCCATTTGTGCCGCCGTGTATTTGACCGTCTCTTTCAACCGGTCGTAACCCGTGCCCAAGGCCATGTCGGCAAATGCGGTCGACACGAACATGCACGTGCCGACGGCAAAAGCCAGGGCGGTCATCGCCTTTTTTCCCAGCTTCATATTTCCACCTTCCTTTCACCCTTGATATGGGAGAAACGTTTCTCCTGGCTTCGATTATAAGGGGCACGGATTGAATCCCTCTAAAGAAAAGATTAACAAAAGATTAACTTTCATTTTCGATGAAATTCAGCAAAGATTTCGCTATACGAAAAGACAAGGAATCTGGTACAGTGTTCAGTAGGAAGCCTTAAAACCCATTCCAGCCCACGCATAACCGAGCCGTTGTTGGCATATGCCATGCAAAGAGGAAAGAAGGCAAATCCGATGGGGTAGTGAGGAGGGATCAGCTTGACCGGTTCCCAGCCCAAAACGTTCCTCGTCTTCACGGCCTCCTACGGGCAAGGTCATAACCGGGCCTCGGAAGCATTAGCTCAAACGCTGCAACGGCTGCATCCAGAAGGACAAGTCAAAATCATCGACTTTCTGGCAGAAGCTTATCCCCGGCTCAATTCGGTGGCCCAATCGCTGTATTTGCGCAGCATCAAATCGACCCCGCACTTATACGGTCAATGGTATAAACAGACCGACGTGCTGTCTTCATACCCTTTCTTATCCCGTAACGCCCACCGTTATTTAGGGCGAGAAAAAATGATGGAAATTTTGGCGACATATCGGGCCGATGCGGTCATCTGTACGTTCCCTTTCCCCGCCGGATTGTTGTCGGAACTGAAAGGCATGGGAAAACTGAACATTCCTCTGGCCACCGTCATCACCGATTATGTCCTGCATCGGCAGTGGATTCAACCGAATACCGATCTTTACTTCGTGGCCACCGATTGGTTAAAAGAGACCCTCATCAAGCACGGCGTGGCGCCGGAAAAAATTCATGTGACCGGCATTCCGGTGCACGAACAATACAGCGTCCCATACGATCAGCAACAACTCCGGAAAGCGTACGGCTTGGATCCCGAGTTGCCCACGTTACTCGTCATGGGGGGCGCCTACGGCAATTTGCCGGGTATCAAAAAAATATGCCGCTACTTGGCGTACCAGGACCATCCGATTCAACTGTTGATCATTTGCGGCAAGAACGAGCCGCTCAAAAAACAGTTGGAAGAAGAACTCCAAGAGGCAAGCCATCCCATCCGCCTGTTCGGATATGTCACGTACGGGCATGAATTGACGGCCGCCGCCGACATCGTCATCACCAAGGCCGGCGGGCTTACGGTCAGCGAAAGCTTGGCCATCGGTCGGCCGCTCATCATTTACCGGCCCATTCCGGGACAAGAAAAGGGCAACACCCAATTCTTGACTTCGGCCGGCGCGGCCATTTCGGCCGAAAACTGGACCCAATTTCAAGAGAGCATTGAACGCCTGTTGGCTTCGCCGGAGACACTCAAGAAAATGGGCGAAATGGCAAAACGGCTGGGCCGTCCCCATGCCGCCCGGGATATTGCGGAAATGATGATCCGGATGGCCCATGAACAAGCCATGACCCACTCTTAAAAAAGACGAAGGTTTCCATAAAAAATCCCGAGCCTTTGCGGGCTCGGGAATGTTATTTGTCCGCGATATGCGATGCGTTCGCTAAATCCGATGCGCACCACCCAATGGTTCCATCACCGTTTCCACGGACGCTTCGACAGGCAACAAATCTTCCAACTCTTCGAACAGTTTTCTAGACGACTGCCAATCGATGCCTTTTGGGTCCATGATGGAAAATTCGTATATCGTTTCACCCTCACCGGTTCCATTGGGGTAAATGTTGACATATGCTTCGGTGGAATTCACGCGACGCCACAACCCTTTTTCCGTGGGCACCCAACCTTTCCGGAGAAAGGCCTTCTTCGCAGCACACCAGGCTTCTCCTGCACGCTTCACGGAAAATTCTCCTTTCCATACGCTGACGAGGTTAGCTGACGGGTTAGGGCCTGGAAATAGCCCCCCTTACGGTTCACCCCAAAAAGTTGGTTCCCCCGCTTCCCAACATGGGAATTAAGCGTAAGCGTTTACATTACGATCTTATGTCACGGCGGAGCCGATGTCAATTCCTCGATGCAACCATTTGATAAGGTTTCCACGATCATCTACAATAAATAATACATCGGAGGTGGAGAACATGACGCCAGCGACCGGGTTGCAATGGATTGTCCGGCGTGCCCTGCGCAAAGGACTGCGGGGACGGGAATGGATTATTTTTCCATTACTGGCCTTATACTGGATTTCCCCGGTGGACCTGATGCCGTTCTTGCCGATGGACGATCTGATCATGACCGCGTTGGGCATCTTGCTGTACCGTTTTTTGCGCAAAGACCCGGTTCCGCCAAAAGGACGGAAGATCATCGACGTCGAAGGCAAGGTCATCCGTTAAACTCAGCTATATCAACATCATCCGCAAAATGATCGGCTGAACACTCGCAAACCAGACCTACTCTGTGGGACTGGTTTTTTTATTTGAATTCGGTTATCTTAATAAAAGATTCGACAGTTGATTCAAAAAAAGGAGAGAAGTCACAGATGAGCCAAAACGTCGTCGACCTGGGGCACGGCATCTCCCTCATCGATTTGTATGACATGGGATTTGAAAACCGCACCGGTTGTTACGTCTTCCGTGAAGAACGGGTGGTGCTGGAAACCGGTCCCAGTCCCTCGATCCCCCATTTGTTGGACGGACTGAAAACATTGAACATCGCCCCCGAATCCATCCGGTATATTATTGTCACCCACATCCATTTGGATCATTCCGGTGGCGCCGGCCGGTTGTTGACCCATTGCCCGAATGCACAGGTCGTCGTCCATCCCCGCGGCGCCCGCCATCTCATCGATCCGAGCCGTCTCATCGCCAGTGCAAAGGTCGTTTACGGCGAAAAGTTTGATCAATTTTTCCACCCCATCGTGCCGGTCCCGGAAGATCGCATCCTCACCCGCAGCGACGGGGATACTTTAACCATCGGTCCGGAGCGGACGTTGCAGTTCCTCGACACGCCGGGACATGCCTTGCATCACTTCAGCGTATACGACCCGGTCAGCAACGGCATTTTTTCGGGCGACACCGCCGGCATCCGGTACAACCAACTGGAAGAAGAAGGCATCCCCTTCTTTTTGCCCACGACCTCCCCGAACCAGTTCGATCCGGAAGCCATGCGGGCCAGCATCGAACGGTTCCGCGCCATGCACATCGATCGGCTCTACTTCGGACATTACGGGATGACGACATTGGTCGACGAAGCGTTTCGCCAAGTCACCCACTGGCTGGACCGGTTTGTGGCCCTCGGCCAACAGTTTGTGGCACAACATGATGTGAGCATGGAAAACATCGCCAAACAGACGTTCGCATTGGCGAACCAACTGATGCAAGCCGTTCGGGACCATCTGACAGCCCAAGGCGTGGCCGCCAACCACCGGGTCTATGATATTCTAACGTTGGACAGCCAAGTGGACGCCATGGGCATCCTCGATTACTTGCTCAAAACCGCCGCCAAATCATGATGGATTCGATAAGGGGAGAAGGGCATGGAGTTGCAAGAGGAGACAAAACTGAAACAGATTCGGGAACAGCTGCCGGCGGCCAGCAGCCAAATTTTCCTCAATACCGGTACGGCCGGTCCCCTGCCCCGCCCCGTTCAACAAGCGATGGCGCAAGTGGAAGAACGGGACTTGACCGAAGGTCGGGCATCGCATGCCGGCTTTCGCCAGTTGGCCCAAGAAATGGCCCTCACCCGCCGCCGGTTGGCGGAATTGCTCGGTGCCACGCCGGATGAGTTGGCCTTCACCCACCACACCACCGAAGGCATCAACATCATTTTGTGGGGCATGAATCTTCAACCGGGGGATGAAATCGTCACCACCAATCTAGAGCATAGCGGGATGCTCTTACCATTGGCCCAAATCGCGCGGCGCCGCGGCGTCACGGTCCGTTACGTCGACGCCGGTGTCGGCGAACCCGAACAAACATTAGAGGCCATCCGCCGGGCGTTGTCCCCCAGAACCCGGCTGTTGGCCTTGTCCCACATTTCATACAGCACGGGGGCTTTGTTGCCGTTACAAGAAATTGTCGAATTGGCCCATCAACTTGGCGTTCCGGTCTTGGCAGACGGCGCCCAAGCCGTAGGGGCCATCCCGGTTCACTTGAGAAATCTCAAAGTCGACTTTTACGCCTTTCCCGGCCAAAAATGGCTGTGCGGCCCGGAAGGGACCGGCGGCCTGTACATTCGTCGCGACCGGTTGGCGGAAATTGAGCCCACGTTTGTCGGGTATCGGTCCATGATTCATTTCGACCGGCTGTCCCCGTACGCCCTGCCTTCCGCTGGAGCCCAGCGGTTTGAAGTAGGGACGCTGTACCGGCCCGGCATCGCCGGCCTAAACGCCGCCATCCAGTGGCTCACGGAATCCGTCGGCACCGCATGGGCCTATGCCCGCATCCGTACCATCGTCCAATTTGCCCGCCGGAGGCTTTCCGACATTGCCGGCCTCGAATTTCTCACGCCGGAAAACGATGCCGGGCTGTTGACGTTTCAAATCAAAAACATTCCGTCCGACCAGTTCGTCGCCTACGCGGCGCAACACGGCGTCATTTTGCGGTCCATCCCCGACAACGGCGCGCTCCGCATTTC
Organism: Bacillota bacterium; assembly: GCA_017577895.1. Classification (GTDB taxonomy): domain Bacteria; phylum Bacillota; class Bacilli; order ZCTH02-B2; family ZCTH02-B2; genus Bacillus_BB. The sequence continues at coordinate 9,507 of PKQY01000027.1, read as the reverse complement.
CTGCGGCTTTTTTAATACCGAAGAAGATATCGAAACATTGGCCGAACTGCTGGAAAAGTATCAGGAGGAATGAAAATGTCTACCGAAACGCTGGAAGTGGGCCAACCGGCCCCTGACTTCACGTTGCCGGCAACCCAGGGTCAAACGGTCTCCCTGTCCGATTTTCGCGGCAAATACGTCGTCCTGTATTTTTATCCGCGGGACAACACCCCCGGCTGCACGCAAGAGGCCGTCGATTTCCGCGATGCCATCGAGGAATTTGAGGCCCGCCATGCGGTCGTATTGGGTGTCAGCACCGATTCGCTCCAATCCCATGAAAAATTTGCTGCCAAACATCAACTCCCATTTTTGCTGTTGTCCGACGAAAATCATGAGGTGGCTTCCCGCTACGGCGTCTGGCAACAGAAAAAAATGGCCGGCCGAACGTATTACGGCATCGTCCGTTCCACGTTCGTCATCGACCCGCAAGGCCGGCTCTTGCGGGAATGGCGCAACGTCAAAGTGAAAGGCCACGTGCAAGAGGTGCTGCAATTTCTCGACGAAATCCAATCGACCACGGAAACAGCAAACCAACGGTAACACCGTTTCAGGAACGAAAGCACATGTTCGAAAGCACATGTTTAAAACACATGCAAAAAACACACGAGCAAAAACAGTAAACCCGTCGGAACCCCATCCGACGGGTTTTTACTGTAAATATGACGTTTACAAATCCGGCGTTTACTTTCCGGTAAAGCGGGCCGGACGTTTCTCCAAGAAAGCGCGGGTGCCTTCCACCCGATCTTCCGTGTTCATGGCCAAGCCGAAATAGGCCGCTTCCATTTTCAAGGCGTTGTCCAAATCCATTTCCGGTCCTTCTTGAATGGCTTTTTTGATCAAGTGCAGGGCGATGGGCGGCTTGGAGGCCAACTTTTCCGCCAATTGCAGCGCCTCATCCATGAGCGCTTCCGGCTCGACGACTTTTTCCACCAGCCCGATGCGCCACGCTTCATCGGCTGTAATGTGATCCCCTGTCATGCACAAATATTTGGCCATCCCTTTGCCGACGAGCCGCGGCAAGCGTTGCGTGCCGCCGTAACCGGGAATAATGCCCAAGTTCACTTCCGGTTGACCAAAACGGGCATTGCGGCTGGCGATGCGGATGTCCCCGGCCATGGCCAATTCACAGCCGCCACCCAATGCGTAGCCGTTGATGGCCATAATGACCGGTTTCGGCAACGCTTCAATTTTTTGTGTCAACCGCTGGCCTTTTTGGGCCATCTCTTCCGCTTGATACGCATTTTGAAACAACTCAAACTCGTTGATGTCGGCGCCGGCGACGAAGGACTTGTCACCTGCGCCGGTCACGACGAGCACTTTGATGGCATCATTGGCCGCCACTTCATCCAACGCCTGGTTCAATTCGTCCAAGGTCGCCTGATTCAATGCGTTCAACACTTTGGGGCGGTTGATCGTCAAAACGGCGACGCCGTTCTCCCGCACTTCAAATAAAATGTTTTCATAGGCCATCTCGATCAGCTCCTTCCCAGTCCTCTATTTTTTAGACCGCTTGTTCCGTCAGTTTTTCAAAATGGACCCGAATGCGGCGACCCATTTCTTCGGTGCCGACGACTGTATCGTTGGCCCGAGCCAAATCGGCGGTACGGTATCCGTCGGCCAGCGTGCGGCGAACGGCTTCTTCCACCAAATCGGCTTCTTTCAAGCACCCGAAACTGTACCGCAACATCATGGCCGCCGAAAGAATCGTCGCCACTGGATTGGCCACGCCTTTGCCGGCAATATCGGGGGCCGAACCGTGCACCGGCTCGTACAGGCCAAATTGGCCGTGGCCGAGACTGGCCGACGGCAACATGCCGATGGAACCGGTCAACATGGCTGCCTCGTCGCTTAAAATGTCCCCAAACATGTTCTCCGTGACGATGACGTCAAACTGTTTCGGCCGGGCCACCAGTTGCATGGCGCAATTGTCCACCAACATATGTTCCGTCTCCACCTGCGGGTATTCGGCCGCCAGCCGATCCACCGTCCGCCGCCAGAGTCGGGAACTTTCCAGCACATTGGCCTTGTCCACCGAGGTCACTTTTTTCCGGCGCACCATGGCCAATTCAAAAGCTTTGCGGACAATGCGCTCAATCTCCCATTCATGGTAAACCAACAGATCGGTGGCCTTTTCGCCCTGGTCGGTCTGCACGCACGCTTTGTCGCCGAAGTAAATGCCGCCGGTCAACTCCCGCACGACGAGCAAGTCGACCCCTTGCACCACCTCGGCCTTTAACGACGACGCTTCCAACAAGCTGTCAAACACGACCGCCGGACGCAAATTGGCAAACAAGTCCAACTCTTTTCTCAAGCGCAACAGGCCGGTTTCCGGCCGGCTCTCCCGGGGCAGCTGATCCCACTTCGGACCGCCGACGGCGCCCATCAGCACCGCGTCCGCTTCCCGGCAAAGACGCAACGTGGCTTCCGGCAGCGGTTCTCCGGTCTCGTCATAGGCAGCCCCGCCGAACAGCGCTTCTTCCATTTGAAACGTCACACCGGTCAACTCACCGATGCGCTCCAACAGCCGGACCGTTTCCCCGACCACTTCCGGTCCGATGCCGTCTCCCGGCAATACCGCAATGCGAAACGTTTTGGACATCCTCTTCACCATGCCTTGCTGTGAAATTCATGTCTTCCTGTAAATTTTAGCCGAATTGAAATAGCAAAAAAAGGGGGGCTTGCGCCCCCTCTTGCATCGTGGAGCGATGGCTTACATAGCCGCCGACGGTTGTGGTTCGCCCAACGCATTTTTCCGTTGATGATACCGGTTGATGGCATCCAAGTACGAGCGGGCACTGGCTTCCAAAATATCGGTGCTGACGCCCCGGCCTTGGATTTGCCAATCTCCGATTTGCAGTTTCACCGTCACTTCGCCCAACGCGTCTTTCCCTTGGGTGACGGAGGTAATGCGGAAGTCGACCAATTCGCCGGTGTTCCCCGTCGCTTTGTCAATGGCTTTGTAGATGGCGTCCACCGAACCGTTGCCGAAGGCCGCTTCTTCGATGACCTCCCCATTGGCCGTCCGCAGCCGGATGGTGGCCGCCGGCGTCGCTTGCGTGCCGTAGGACAGGTGGAAATAATCCAGCGTATACATGACCGGCGCCTGCGAAATGCGCTCGTCAACGATGGCCATGATGTCTTCGTCGGTCACCGTCTTCTTGCGGTCTGCCAGCTCCTTGAACTTGCGGAAGAATTGGTTAATTTGCTCATCGTTCAGTTGATACCCCAATTGGATCAACTTTTGCTTGAAAGCGTGACGGCCCGACAATTTCCCCAGCGGCAGCTTGGTCTCGCCGGCACCGACCGTCTCCGGCCGAATGATTTCGTACGTGCTCTTTTCTTTTAACACGCCATCTTGGTGAATGCCCGATTCGTGGGAGAAGGCATTGTCACCGACGATGGCTTTGTTTTTCTGAATGACCATACCGGTCAGCCGGCTCACCAAACGGCTGGTGCGGTAAATTTCTTTCAACACCCAAGTCGTCTGGGCCTGATAGTAGTCTTTGCGCGTCTCCAGCGCCATCACCACTTCTTCCAACGCCACGTTGCCGGCCCGCTCGCCGATGCCGTTGATGCAGCCTTCCACTTGGTCGGCCCCCGCTTGCACCGCCGCCAAAGTGTTGGCCACCGCCATCCCCAGGTCGTCGTGGCAATGGCAGCTCAATTGCACCTTTTCGATGCCCGGTACGGTGTTCTTCAAGTGGCGAAAGATGTTCCCATACTCCTCCGGTGTCGCATATCCTACGGTATCGGGAATGTTGATCACCTTCGCGCCGTGGCGAATGGCCACATCCGTCACCTGGGTCAAGAAATCCAGCTCGGTGCGGCTGCCGTCCTCTGCGGAAAATTCAATTTCCGAAAAATATTTTCTGGCATAATCGAGGCAAGCGGCAATTTGTTCCAAGATTTGCTCCTTGGTCATCCGCAACTTGTACTGGCGGTGAATCGGCGACGTGGCGATGAAGACGTGCAAACGCGGATTGACGGCCCCCCGCAGCGCTTCCCATGCGGCATCGATATCGGCCGGATTGGCCCGGGCCAAGCTGACGACCGTGGCGTTTTTCACCGCTTTGGCCACCGCCTGCACCGCCCGCAAGTCGCCGGGGGACGCCGCCGCAAAACCGGCTTCAATGACGTTGACGCCCAACCGTTCCAATTGCAGGGCAATCTCTACTTTCTCCTCATCGTTCAAGTTTACTCCCGGGGATTGCTCACCGTCCCGCAGGGTCGTATCGAACGTGTAAATCGTGCGCATACGTCCACCTCCAAAAGATGATGTCGATGATGTCAATCTATTTTCAAAATATTTTTTTATCAAAACTTTTCGTCGAGGAGGGGAGGCCTTGCAGCAAGACCTGCCCCTGGGAAGCTTTCTTCGCGGTTATTTTTTGATCCAGGACATCATTTCCCGCAAATTGCGGCCCACTTGCTCGATGGGATGCTCCGCTTCCAACCGGCGTCGCGTGCTGAACATGGGCCGGCCTACTTGGTTTTCCATCAGCCAGTTGCGGGCAAACACCCCTTGTTGAATTTCTTTCAGCACTTTTTCCATTTCTTTCTTCGTCTCTTCGGTGATGATGCGATCGCCGGTGACGTAATCTCCGTACTCGGCGGTGTCGCTGATGGAATACCGCATCCGGCTCAAGCCGCCTTCATACATCAAGTCCACAATGAGCTTCAGCTCATGGAGACATTCAAAGTAAGCCACTTCCGGTTGATAACCGGCTTTCGTCAGCGTCTCAAAACCGGCTTTCACCAAGGCCGACAGCCCGCCGCAAAGCACCACTTGTTCGCCAAACAGGTCGGTTTCCGTCTCTTCTTTGAAGGTCGTCTCAATGACGCCAGCTTTCGTGGCACCAATGGCTTTGGCATAGGCCAACCCCAATTCCAACGCCTTGCCCGAAGCGTTTTGATGCACCGCAATGAGCGCCGGAACGCCGAACCCTTCTTCATAGACACGGCGGACCAAATGACCCGGTCCCTTAGGCGCTACCATCACGACGTCCACGTTTTCCGGCGGCACAATTTGTCCGAAATGAATGTTAAAGCCGTGGGAAAACGAGAGGACGGCGCCCTCTTTCAAGTTCGGCTCGATTTGTTCGCGGTACACTTTGGCCTGGATTTCATCGGGCATGAGAATTTGGATGAAATCGGCCTGGGCCACCGCTTGGTCGACGGTGTACACGTCAAAACCGTCTTTTTCCGCTTGTTCCCAAGACCGGCCCGGACGCAGGCCCACAATCACCCGCACACCGCTGTCCCGCAAGTTTTGCGCTTGGGCGTGCCCTTGGCTGCCGTAACCGATGACGGCCACCGTTTTACCGTTCAAATACGACAGATCTGCGTCTTTTTCGTAGTAGATTTTTGCCATAACAGCCATTCTCCTCTCCGCGATGTCGTAATGTGTCTCGATGATTTCAACGAATGTTCAACAAATTATTTCATAGGAACCATCGTCAAACTGCGCGCCATCGCCGACACACCGGTGCGGCAAATTTCTTTGATACCGTATGGCTTGAGCAACTGAATGAGGGCGTTGACTTTGTTCTGATCCCCCGTCACCTGCACGATCAAGGACGTCTGTCCGACGTCGATGATCGAGGCGCGGAACGGCTCGATAATCCCCGTCAATTCGGCCCGATTGGCAGGACTGACGTTCACTTTGATCAACGCCAACTCCCGGGACACCATGGCCTGTTCGCTGAGCACTTGCACTTTGATGACGTCGATCAATTTGTTCAATTGTTTCGTAATTTGCTCCACCGTGTGGTCGTCGCCCCGGGTCACAATGATCATGCGGGAAAGCCCCGGTTCTTCCGAACCGCCCACAGTGATGCTGTCGATGTTGTATCCTCTCCGGCTGAACAGGCCCGCCACCCGGGCCAAGACCCCTGGTTCGTCGTTGACGAGAATGGAAATCGTATGTGACTTCTGTTCGCCGCTCATGCCTCGTCCTCTCCCAAAATCATTTCGTCCAATCCAGCACCAGGTGCCACCATGGGATAGACGTTTTCTTCCGTCGGGATGACAAACTCCACGACCACCGGACCGGGATGACGCATGGCTTCCGCCCAGACCGCCTCCGCTTCCGCCGGTGTCGTCGCCCGCATGCCCCGCACACCGTATGCTTCGGCCAGTTTGACGAAATCGGGGCTGCCGGACAAGTCAATTTGGCTGTACCGCCCGCCGTGGAACAACTGTTGCCACTGCCGGACCATGCCCAATGCCCGGTTGTTGAGGATGGCCACCTTCACCGGGATGTTGTGGATGGCCACGATGGCCAGCTCCTGCGCCGTCATCTGGAATCCACCATCGCCGGTGACGGCAATGACGGTGCGATCCGGATAGGCAAGCTTGGCGCCGATGGCCGCCGGGAAACCAAAGCCCATGGTCCCCAGACCACCGGAAGTGATGTTGGAGCGGGGCTTCGTGAACGGATAATATTGCGCCACCCACATTTGATGCTGACCGACGTCGGTGGTCACAATGGCATCCCCGTCGGTGGAACGGGCGATCATTTGGACCAACCATTGCGGTTTTATCACTTCGTCGCTGGCTTTGTACGTCAGCGGATGTTCCTGTTTCCACTGCTCGATTTGCGCCAACCACTCCCGGGTATCGCCGGCCTCCACTTTTTCGTTGATGGCCGCCAGGGAATGCTTCACATCGCCCACGATCGGAATGTACGTTTCCACGTTTTTGCCGATTTCCGCCGGGTCGATGTCGAGATGGACGATTTTCGCCTTCGGGGCAAATTTGTCAATGCGGGCCATGGTCACGCGGTCGTCGAACCGGACGCCGATGCCGATCAACAAATCGCATTCCAACAGCGACTTGTTGGCGGCATAAGACCCGTGCATCCCCGGCATGCCCAACGACAGCGGGTGACCGCTCGGAAAACCGCCCAAGCCCATCAGCGTCGTCAGAACCGGAATTTGTGTCTTTTCCGCCAGCCGGATCAATTCTTCACTGGCCTGCGGCCCCGAAGCAATGACGCCGCCTCCGGCCAAAATGACCGGCCGTTGGGCCTTCGGAATGACGCGGCATACTTTTTCGATTTGCAAACCGTTGGGGTAAATGGTCGGATTGTACCCCCGCAAATGCACTTTTTCCGGATAGCGGAACGTCGTCTTGGCATTGGAGACATCCTTCGGAATGTCGATCAAGACCGGACCCGGACGGCCCGTGGTGGCGATGTGGAACGCCTCCTTCACGATACGGGCCAGATCGTTGACGTCTTTCACCAAGTAGCTGTGCTTGGTGATGGGCATCGTGATGCCTTTAATGTCTGCTTCCTGAAACGCATCGGTGCCGATCAAGTGTTGCGCCACGTTCCCGGTAATGCAGACGAGGGGAACCGAATCCATCATGGCCGTGGCGATACCGGTCACCAAGTTGGTGGCGCCGGGGCCGGAAGTGGCGATGACCACACCGGGACGCCCCGTGGCCCGGGCGTAGCCGTCGGCCATGTGAATGGCACCCTGCTCGTGACGGGCGAGAATATGTTTGATCCGATTGCCGTACAACGAATCGTAAATCGGCAGCACCGCACCGCCGGGATAGCCAAAAATGTACTCGACCCCTTCGAGCAACAGACACCGCAACAAAATTTCCGAACCACTGAGCACGTCTTCTTTTTTCAACTCCATCTCCAACGGGTCCAACGAGGACCGAACGCGCTCTTCCGACCGGACGACTGCCGCCGTTTCGGCCTTCATGTTCTCCCCCACCTTCTTCGTAATTCGTTCGAAAAAGTAGTCGAAAAAATATGAAAGCTCTTTCACCCGACACCTGGTTCCTTTCAGGTTTGGGGTGAAAGAGCTAGCTTCCACGGTACCACCCAAATTCGTCAACGTCTCGCGACGGTTGACCTCAGCGAGTTCGAGCATAATGCCCAAACTCTGTGGTTAACGGCCACCACCGTTTCTTCCTACTGGCACCTACACGAGTCATGGCACGTGCAGGCCGTTCAGAAGAAAGCTCGAAGGCGAGCGCTCCGACTGGATTTACGCCCAACTTCCAGCCTAAGGTTGGGCTCTCTGGAGTAAAGAGCCAGCGGATCCTACTCCTTCTCATCGCTTTGGTCGATATGTCGTTGTCAATTTACGACCCATTATAGTCATGTTGACGGATTGTGTCAAGGCTAAAATGGCTCTAAACTCAAAAGTGTGGTGAAGCAGGAAAAAGGCGGCCGGAGAGCCAAGGGATTAGTAACCACACCACATCCCAAGGAGGTTCCGACCGCCTATGAAAAAGTCTATCGCTTCCCTCCTCGATCTTCAAGAGTGGATCATTTACCGCTTCGAGATGAACGAACACCACATCGACGTTTATGCCGGTCGGCCGAAGAAGGAGGCCCGCTGCCCTGACTGCCATGCCCTGAGCCATCGCGTTCACAGCCGTACTTCCAGGTGGCGGCCGAAACTGCACACCTGGGTTGACCGAAAGCCTGTCTTCCTCTGGGTGCGTCCACGGCGGTTCCGTTGTCCTGCTTGCGGGAAGGTGTTTACAGAGCGGCTTCCCGGTATCCGGCCTTGGGCGCGGATGACTCAGAAAGCCGAAGCCTTTCTTCTCAGCAACCTCAAAGACCGGAGTTTCAGAAGCGCCGCTCGGGATATGAACGTAAGCCCCGGAACGCTCAGGCGCCTCCTCCTGAAGGGAATCCTCGAGCCTCCGACCCTCGAAACACTCCTTCAGGACCTTCCGGAGTGTGTGATCAGCATCGACGAGCACAGTTTCCGGGGGCAGGACATGATGATCACCGTCACGTGCCTCTGGCCAAAGAAGCGGCTCTTAGCCATTCTCCCGGACGACCGGCTGGGGACGCTGAAATCGTTTTTCGAACGGATGCCCCAGTCCGTCAAGAAGCGCATCCGGGCGGTGTGCATCGATCTCAAAGACAGCTGGCGCAAGCTCTTTCAGCGCGTGCTTCCGGGCGTCGTCGTGGTGGCCGATCATTTTCACGTCCTCAAGGACGCCAACCGGCGGGTGGATGAGGCGCGGCTTGTGGAGCAATCGGTCTCGGGGCACCGGCTTCCCCGCTGGCCGCTCGTCAAAAACGAAGAGGACCTCACCGAACGCCAGGCGAGCCAACTGGCCACGATCCGCAAGCATTTCCGGAACGTGGCGCAGTTTCACTGGATGAAGGAGCAACTTCGGGACGTCTACCGGGCCTCTTCACGTGAGGAGGCAAAGGCCATCCTGGAGCGCGTGCTGTTGGAGACGGAGGTGGCAAGCGATGCGGCGCTCGTGCAGTGGGGACGGACGCTCCGGCGCTGGAAGGAAGAGATCCTCGCCTATCACGACTGGCGGGTAACCAACGGCTATACCGAAGGCGTTCATACGAAGATCAAAATGTTGAAAAGGATCAGCTTCGGCTTCCGGAACCGAGACGTGTATGTCCGAAAGGTGCTCTTGGCTTTTGTTCCCGTGGCTTGTCTGGTCGCCTGATCACACTTCTTGACTTTG
>PKQY01000026.1 GCA_017577895.1 Bacillota bacterium | reverse complement strand
CTTCAGCGTTCCGACCCGGGTATCCCATGGTCGCTCCCGGTAGCCATTGCGATAGGTCGTCCGGTTTTCGTTTCGTTCATAGCGCTCGGCGCCGATTTGTGCGGAAACTTCAGCTTCCATCAGGGATTGGACCAAAACCTGAAGTGCTTCTCTCAAGAAGTCGACGTCACCATCAACACCACACTTGCGCAAAAGCTCCAAAAGTGTCATTCTATCTGTAGAAGCCATCGTGTGAGACCTCCTGCTGTGGTGATTGATATTTCTCTATAGCAGAATCCACACGATGGCTTTCATTTTGTCAAGTGCTTCCCATCGTTTTTACACCACTACTTGGGACTATAACAAACTCATTGGGTCCAAATTTAATTAAACTTATTTAATTAAATCGAAATGAAATGCACAAACATCCGTTCATCTGCATCTGCAAATCGTTCGCTACACAAACGTTCATGAACCGCTCAAATCCGTTACAATCACCGTCACGGATCATTTATACAAATAGACAAATGCAAAACGACATTTAACGAATGAAAAATCATGCAGGACCAATGCATGTTTTGGATATCGCAACCGTCCGCATCTTATGGGGCAGCAACATGTTGGGATGGAAAAATGACAGCCGCCAACGATGATGTTTTTCTGCCACCGATTAGTTAACATAATATATATTATCGGACGTAAAATCGGGATGTCGGAGAGGCGCGAACGGATGTTTGAACGGGTCAAGTGTGGTATAATGGGGAACGAACATTTGCTCTTGAGATCTGATGCTCTTGAGGTCTGAAGAAAGGTGGGCTAAGGTTCGTGGATAAAGGAAAGATGCTCTCAAAACGGCAACAATCCATCTTGGATTTCATCGCCAAGGAAGTGCGGGAAAAAGGATATCCGCCGTCGGTCCGGGAAATCGGCCTCGCTGTCGGTTTAAAATCGAGTTCGACCGTCCACGGCCACCTGGCGAAACTGGAGAAAAAAGGATACATCCGGCGCGATCCGACCAAACCTCGGGCCATCGAAATCATTCATCCGTTGTGGCAAGAAGAAGCAGGCCAGACGGACGTCCTTTACGTTCCCGTCGTCGGCAAAGTAACGGCCGGCACCCCCATCACAGCGGTCGAAAACATTGAATCGTATGTCCCCCTCCCCAACTGGTGGCGCCGGCACGGCCAGTCGCTGTTCATGTTGCTGGTGCAAGGCGACAGCATGATCCAAGCCGGTATCCTCGATGGCGATTACGTCGTTGTCCGGCAACAACCGACCGCCGACAACGGCGACATTGTGGTTGCTTTGACGGACGATGGCGAAGCGACGGTCAAACGTTTTTACAAAGAACGGGATCACATTCGTCTGCAGCCGGAAAATCCGGCCATGGAACCGTTGCGTCTGTCCCGTGTAACCATTTTGGGCAAAGTGGTCGGTTTGGTCCGACAATTCGAAGACTGACCTCCTACCCTTGCTCCAGCAATCGGTCTAAATAAGACAGTACGGCAAATTTGACGTGTTCGTACGTCAATCCTCCCTGCAAGTATCCGATGTACGGCGGCCGCACCGGCCCGTCGGCCGACAGCTCGATGCTGGCGCCTTGAACAAATGTGCCGGCGGCCATGATGACCGGATCCTCGTATCCCGGCATGGGACTGGGTACGGGCCGAACGTAGGCATCGACGGGCGAGGCTGCCTGCACCGCCTCGCAAAAAGCGATCAATTCCGCCTCCCGTTGAAACCGGATGGCTTGAATGATATCCGACCGGGGTTCATTCCACCGCGGTGCCGTTTCAAACCCCTGTTCTTCCAGGATCCGGGCAGCAAATACCGCCCCTTTCAACGCCTCCCCTACGACGTGGGGTGCGAGGAAAAACCCTTGTAAAATGAGCCGGTTTAAACCGAAGGTCGCCCCTAACTCCTTCCCCAAGCCCGGCGCTGACCACCGGGCTGCGGCCCTTTCGACCAGTTCTTTTCGTCCGGCGATATACCCTCCCGACGGCGCCAGTCCGCCGCCGGGATTTTTGATCAACGACCCGGCCATCAAATCGATGCCGACCGCCGTCGGTTCCTTTTCTTCCGTAAATTCGCCGTAACAGTTGTCCACAAAGGTGATGACGTCCGGACGAATTTCTTTGACAAAACGGTTTAACTGGGCCAGTTCATCCACCGAAAAGGTCGGCCTCCAACTGTACCCCCGGGAACGCTGCATGGCCACCACTTTCACCCGTGGCGTCATGGCCCGCTGGATCCCTTCCCAGTCAGGCTGGCCGTCTTCCGAAAGCGGCACATACCGGCACGTGATGCCATATTCCAACAAGTTGCCCGCACTTTCTCCCCGCAATCCCAACGCCTCTTGCAGCGAGTCGTACATTTCCCCGGTCACGTACAACAATTCGTCTCCGGGACGCAACAGTCCGAACAAGGCGGTGACAATCGCATGGGTGCCGGACACAAAATGAGGACGCACCAACGCGTCCTCCGCTTCGAACACTTCGGCGTAAATGTTTTCAATGACATCCCTGCCTGTATCGTCATAACCATAGCCGACGGATCCGGCAAAGTGGGATTCGTTCACTTGATGGCGTTGAAACGCCCGCAACACTTTTGCCTGGTTGGCTTCCACAATGGCGGCAATGCGCCGAAATACGGGCTGTACAGTCTCTTCCGCTGCCTCGGCCATCGCTTTCAACTGCTGTGCGTGGACAAAATGTCGGTACATGGAATTCCTCGTACTCCTTCATGCGACAAATCTTGTTGCATTCACTACGTGAAGATGTGGATGGTTACGATGTGACACCCTCTTGCACGTCCCACGGGATGTCTTCCGGCAAAATGGTCATCAAATTTTCGCGGGTCCAGACCGCTTGGCGAATGAGCCGTACGGCCTGATTACGGATGGATTGTTCGACCAAATTGCGTACCAGCCGGGCGTTGCTCGGCAATGTCAATGACCAGCGGCACGCGGCTTCCAACCGGTCCTTCAACTTCCGCCGGGCTTCTTTTGACAACCGATAATCCCGCTCGGCATACATGACTTCGGCGATTTCCAATAATTGGGGAACCGTGTAATCGGCAAACGCCACTTGAATCGGAAAACGGGACGGCAAACCGGGATTGGCCGCTAAAAAATGTTTCATTTCTTGCGAATAGCCGGCTAAAATCAAAATAAACTCATTCCGGTAATCTTCCATGGCCTTGACGAGGGTGTCAATGGCTTCTTTGCCGAAGTCTTTTTCTCCCCCGCGGGCCAACGAGTACGCTTCGTCGATGAACAAAATGCCGCCCAAGGCTTTTTTCACTTGCTCGCGGGTTTTTTGTGCCGTATGCCCGACATATTCTCCGACGAGGTCGGCCCGTTCCACTTCCACCAGATGCCCTTTTTCAAGAATTCCTAATTCTCGGAACATCTGGCCAAAAATCCGGGCTACGGTCGTCTTCCCCGTTCCCGGATTCCCATGAAAGATCATATGTAAGACGTGCGGCTCGTGTTTCAATCCCCATTGTTCCCGCTGCCGGTTCATCCAATAAAGGGCGAATATTTCATACGCGATGCGTTTGACATTTTCCAGTCCAATCAGCGACTTCAAATGGCGCGATGCGTGATGAAACTGCCAAAGATGTTCGGCTTCTTCTTCGTTTTGTGGCAAAGATTCATCACCGGACCGGAAGGCATTGCTTGGAATCGGTTTTTCTTTGGCGGAAGTCAACTTGATCTGGATGCGATGCGTTGACATCAGCCCTTCCACCCCTTCGCCCGTGGGTCATCCAGCATCTGCCTGCGGCGTCCGGGACTGTATTTGCTGCCATTACGTCGTCGCCGATTCCTCCGTGCCTTTCGCTTCTTGCGGCTGGTACAAATTGACCGGTCTGGCCGGATGGAACGTCGAAATGGCGTGTTTATAAATCATTTGTTGTTTGCCGTCGGATTCAATGACCACGGTAAAATTGTCGAACGAACGGACGTAGCCTTTCAATTGATAACCATTGGTCAAATACACCGTCACCGGGATGTTTTCTTTTCGCACTTGATTCAAAAACGTATCTTGCACGTTGACCACTTGTTTCATATGTAGTTCCTCCCATTATTTCCTGATTGTCAAAAAGCGCGCTTGTTTCATGATCCGTAAAATGAAACATGAAACATCGCTTCATGTATATTCGTCAGTTGCATAGAATTTTCCTGCCACGAGCTGTTGAATTTCTGGAAAATTCGCCATCCACCCTTCTTCTCCGACTTCAAACCAATGTACATCATGTTGTCTTCGAAACCACGTGTATTGCCGTTTCGCAAAACGCCGTGTCCGTTTTTTCAATTCCGCCACGGCTTGTTCCAACGTCCAGCGGCCTTTGAGATAGGCGATAATTTCTTTATACCCCAACCCTTGCATCGAAGGCAAGGATTCATCGTACCCTTTGGCCAACAAACCGGCCACTTCTTCCACCAGGCCCTGTTCCAACATGCGGTCTACCCGGCGGTTGATGCGTTCATACAACAACGACCGTTCCATCCATAAGCCGATGGTCAACACGTCATACCAAGGCTGTTGTTCGGCTTGCTGTTGCCGCCACCGGCTGAAAGGCACACCGGTCAACTCCTGCACTTCCAAGGCCCGAATGATGCGTTTGACGTCATTGTGATGAAGCCGCTGGGCCGTCTCGGGATCCCGGGCGGCCAGTTGGGCATAAAGCGCTTGCGGGCCGTGGGTTTGATAAAACGCTTTCCACTTGTTGCGGAGGGTTTCATCTTTTGGCGCATCCGAAAATAAATACCCGTGCGTCACCGAACGGACGTACAGGCCGGTGCCTCCGACCATAAGCGGCACCTTTTGCCGCCTGTGAATGTCCTCAATGGCCCGCACCGCATCCCGCTGGAACTGGGCCACCGAATACGGTTCATCCGGATAACAAATGTCGATTAAATGGTGGGGAATTTCCCGGCGGATTTCGGGTGACACTTTGGCCGTTCCGATATCCATCCCGATGTACACTTGCATCGAATCCGCCGAGACGATTTCCATGTCGAATTGCCGGGCCAGGTGGATGCTCAAATCGGTTTTGCCGACCGCAGTCGGCCCGACAATGACCAAGAGCGGTTTTTTCACCTCCGGCTCCTCCTTGCGAACATCCCTTCGTTCCTACGGCACGCCAGCAAAGAGCAGCGGATGGCCGCCGCTGGCTGGACATTAGACGAGACGTTTAAACATGCGCTTGATTTGGTTCGGAGTAAAGAGAATGAGTACCGGCCGGCCGTGGGGACACGTATACGGTTGCTGGGCCCGGCGCAAGTCGTCCAGCAACCGGGTCATCTCTTCCACGCTTAAATGCCGATTGGCCTTGATGGCTTTTTTGCAGGCCACGCTTTTCAACAGTTCATCCCACACATCCCGAATGCTCAAGCGACCTGGTTCCGTGTCTGCGGCCGCATCGAGCAGCAGCTGGAACAACTGTTGCAGCCAGGTGTCTTCTTCCGACGCCGGAATCCAACTCGGATAAGACCGTACCAAAAACGTGTGCTGCCCAAACGGTTCTAATTCCAGTCCTAACTTTAGTATTTCCTCTTTTCGCAACGTCCATAATTCGTTCAATAAACTGGCTTCCTTCGGATGCAAATGAACGGTCAAAGGGATGAGCAGCGGCTGCCGCTGGACATCAACGGCATGGGCCTGTTCTGCCAATTGTTCGTAAAAGATGCGCTCCTGGGCGGCGTGTTGATCGATCAAATACAGCCCGTTTTCGTTTTGCGCCAAAATATATGTGCCGTGAAACTGCCCCAATGGATAGAGTTCGGGCAACTGACCGGTTTGGCCGGAATGCGGTGCCGCCGCGTGTTCGCCCCTGCCGCCCTCTCCATCCAATTCTGAGCCCGCTTCGGCGTGTTCTGCGGCGCACAATCGGAGGTTTGTGGCTTCGGACCGGTGGTACGGCAAATGCAACACAGGGCTTTCCTGAACGACCTCCACTGGCTGCTGAGAAGATTCCCGCGGCGGATGTTCAGATTGGGCCGTTTGGTTTTTCGACCAAGCCACCCCAGATCTGTCAGCAGGTTGGGCGGCTGGCGATGTTCGCTGATGGGAAGACGGCGCCCGTCGAACGTTGGCCTCCGGGACGGAAGCCGGCGGACGCATCAGTTCCAGCTGCATCTGTACGCTGGCGGGGGACGGACGCGTCTTTTTCACCATCGGCTGGGGGATGAGGGGTTCTTGCCGCAAAGCGCGGCGCACTGCTTCCTTGATGCAAGACACCAACTCCGCTTCCTTGCTGAACCGAACTTCCAATTTAGCCGGATGCACATTGACGTCCACCAATTGGGGATCCATTCGCAAATGAATGACGGCAATCGGATAACGGCGCTGCATGAGCAACGTGTGATACGCTTCCAGCAAAGCATGGGTCAAGGGGACGCTTTTGATGGCCCGACCGTTGACAATCCAATAAATGTGGGACCGGTTGGAACGGCTGATGACCGGTTTACTGATGTAACCCGTCACTTCGAAATCCGGCGTCTCTTCCCGAAAACCGATCATCTCGCGGCTCGTCGCCAACCCGTATAAGGCATGAATGACGTGCAACAGTCGGCCGTCTCCGTCAGTGGAAAATACGAGGCGACCTTGATGATGGAAACGAAAAGCGATGTCCGGATGCCCCAACGCCAGACGGGCCAACACGTCGTGGATGTGGGCCAGTTCCGTCTGTTGAGATTTCAAGTATTTCAACCGCGCCGGTGTATTGTAAAACAAGTCCCGCACTTGTACCGTCGTGCCCCGCGCGGCTGCTACCGGCTGCTGTTCCCGGACTTCCCCGCCTTCGAGAACCACTTGGACACCAGGCCGCTCCGTGGAGGTGGCCGTGATCATCCGCAGCTTGGAAACGGCGGCGATACTGGCCAGCGCTTCCCCCCGAAAGCCGAGGGTGGCAATGCGGAACAAGTCTTTGGACGAACGGATTTTGCTGGTGGCGTGTCGTTCAAAAGCCAGCAAACATTCATCCGGTTCAATCCCCGAACCGTTGTCCCGCACTTCAATGAGTGTCAGCCCGGCTTCTTCCGCCCGCACGTCGATTTGGGTGCTGCCGGCGTCAATCGCATTTTCCACCAGTTCCTTGACCACCGATGCCGGCCGTTCGATGACTTCGCCGGCGGCAATTTGATTGGCCACCTGTTCCGGCAAAACAGCAATGCGGGGCATCGTTACAGCCATCCTCCTTTTCGCTTCCATTGATACAACAATTTCAGCGCATCCAGCGGGGTTGTCCGATCCAAGTCGAGTCGCTTCAAGTGCTCGATGATCTGTTGTCCCAACGTTTCCTTGACCTCATCCGGTTCGGCAAACAGGCTCAGTTGCTCGTATTCCCCTCCTTCTTCCCGGTCACCCGTATTGGCGGCCGCTCCCGTATCGTCAGCCGCAGGGGCATGTCCTAAGCTATGAGACACCGCCACTTCCTGAACCGCTCCTTGGGCCAACAATTCTTCGGCCCGGGCGATGATGGAAGGCGGCAAGCCGGCCAACTTGGCGCAATAAATGCCGTAACTTTTGTTGGCAGGCCCGTCCACCAACCGGCGCAAAAAAAGCACTTCGGTGTCGGTCTCTTCAACGGCCATGCTGACGTTTTTTAACGCCGAAAGGGTTTCTTCCAGCGCCGCCAGCTCGTGATAATGGGTCGACACGAAGGCCAAACAGCCGATCTCGTCGTGCAAATATTCGATGACCGCCCGGGCAATGGCCATTCCGTCTTCCGTCGAGGTCCCCCGCCCCAATTCGTCGATGATCACCAGACTGTTTCTCGTCGCCTGCGTCGTCGTCAACCGAATTTCGTTCATTTCGACCATGAACGTACTTTGCCCGCTGGCCAAGTCATCCGACGCGCCGATTCGGGTGAACAACTGGTCGAAAATGGGCAATCGGGCATGGGTCGCCGGAACGAAGCAACCCATTTGAGCCATGATGGCCATGAGGGCCACTTGACGCATGTAGGTGCTTTTGCCCGCCATGTTCGGGCCGGTAATCAGAAAAATGCGCGTCTGTTCGTCCATTCGCGTGTCGTTGGCGACGAAACTGCCGTCGGGCAACATTTGTTCCACGACGGGGTGCCGGCCTTCGACGATGTCGATGGACAATTCGTCGGTAAACACCGGCCGGACATATCGCTCTTGCACGCTGATTTCCGCAAAGGTGGCATAGACGTCCAATACCGCCAACTGCCGGGCCAACGTCTGCAGGCGATGGGTCTGTTGCGCGACTTGCTCCCGCACTTCGTCGAACCGCTGTTGTTCCAACACCGCCAGCTTTTCTTCCGCTTCTAAGATGAGCCGTTCCCGTTCTTTCAGCTCTTCTGTCACGTACCGTTCGGCATTGGCCAACGTCTGTTTCCGATGGTAACGTTCCTGCGGCACCAACGACAAATTCGCTTTCGTCACCTCGATATAGTAGCCAAACACTTGGTGAAAACCGACTTTCAACGACTTGATGCCGGTGCGTTCCCGTTCTTTGGCCTCCAACTGGACCATCCAGTCCTTGCCTTGCCGGGCCACTTGCCGCAGTTCGTCCAATTGGGGATCGTACCCGTCCCGAATGACCCGTCCTTCTTGAAATTGTGCCGGCGCATCGGGGTCGATGGCCCGTTCGATGAGGTCGTGTACCGTTTCACACGGATCCAGCTGTTTTGCCATTTCCCGCAAGGTCGGCGTCGTGGGGGAATCACAACAAGCCCGCAAGCGGGGGATGAGGGCCAACGAATCTTTGAGGGCCAACAAATCTTTCGGGGTCGCCGTCCCCATGGCGACGCGGGTGGCAATCCGCTCCAAATCCGCAATCCCCCGCAGTCCCCTCCGTATTTCTTCCCGCCGCAACGCGTCAGCCGCCAATTCACTGACGGCGTCCAAACGCCGTTCGATCTCCTCCCGCCGGACCAAGGGCTTGGCCAACCATTGCCGCAAGCGCCGGGCCCCCATCATGGTGGCCGTCCGATCCAAATGATGCAAGAGCGTCCCCTTTTTTTCGCCCGACAGCCGTTCAAACAGTTCCAGATTGCGGACGGTAAAGCCGTCCATCCGCAAATATTGGGCCGGTTCCACCAACGACAGCTGAAAATGGTGCAACACCCGTTTTTGCGTCGACTGCCAATAATGCAACAGCTGACCGATGGCTTGTACCCCTGCCGTTGGCAAATCCGGCGCCTGAAGCAGCCAAGCGTCCAACAATTGGCGGCAACGGTCGGCTTCTGGCGGCTCGACCGTCGTGATCAACCCTTTAAATTGCCGTTCCAACTCCTGACGAACATGGGCCGACAACGCCGACGGCAATAAAATTTCGCTGGGCCGATAGCGGATGCATTCGTCCAGTAGACTGTCCACCGACAACGATTGCCGGATGAGTTCCAATTCACCGGTGGCAAAATCGCCGACCGCCAGAAAAAAGGCATCCTTTTCGGGAAAAATCGAACAAATGTAGTTGTTGCCCTTTTCCTCATACCCCAACCACGTGCCGGGGGTAATGATCCGCACCACTTCGCGGCGTACGACGCCTTTGGCCACTTTCGGATCTTCCATTTGTTCGCAAATGGCCACTTTATGTCCGTGTTCAATCAACTGTTCGATGTATGTATCGGCTGCGTGATACGGAACGCCGCACATGGGGATGGGCTCATCCCCCAACGTGCCCCGGCTTGTCAACGTCAAACCGAGGAGCTCTGACACCAGGAGCGCATCGTCAAAAAACAGTTCGTAAAAGTCGCCCAGGCGAAAAAACAACAAGGCATCGCGATGGGATTGTTTGATTGTCATGTATTGTTCCATCATCGGTGTCAACTTGCCGTCGCTTTTCCGTTTCGCCAAGCCCATGTTTCTTCGCCTCGCTGTCTCTTTTTGCCTGTATTATACCATAACGGTTCAACGGGTCAGGGGAAACCGCCAGGCCGGTCGAATGTCCTGCTTCTCGTCCATCGGTGCGCCTTCCCGCACCCTTTGAAACAACGGCGCCACTTGCTGGCGAATGGATTCAAATTCGGGCAACGATTCCACCAAGGTCATTTTTTCTTCGGCCAGCGAGTACAATTCCGCCCCGTTGCCGCGATAATACGCCTGCAACACCTCCGGCCGCAAAAAAGCACCAACGGGCAATTTCATGTGGTGTTGAACGAGAAATTTCGCCAAAGTGAAAGTGGCCAACGTAATTTTCGGCGTATAAATAAAGCTGGATAATGTCCGATACTCAAAACCGTGAGCTTTGTTGCGCACATCGCCCAACATGCCGTACCGCGGACGACGGGACACCCCCCGCGGATCCTCCAAAATCCGAAAAGGCAAAGCCAAATATTCATCCAGCACGCGAATCAACAAAAAATGCAGCGGCACCTGGCTGAAATGCAGGTGGCCGCCAATGGGCAAATGGGCAATGGGCTGATTTCCCGCCAGCCAAGCCAAATTGGCGTCCTTCACCCTTTTATATGCCAGTTTCATCGCCGCGTACAAATTCCGATACAACTGCAGCGGATGACGACTGGGCCGGGGCCGCAGTTCCGCGATGGGGTGCACGGCTCGATTTTGGGGATCCCGGTAGGCGTCATACCCCGCCCATCCCTGATAAGGGAAAAATTGGGACGCCGGCACCAATTGGCCATCCCGATCCACCAACAAAAACTCAATGTCGGTCCCCAATACCGGCTCTTCCTGTGCCGACAACTGACGACAAAAACGGGAAAAGGTGCGGACGTACCGTTCCACTAACAACGGCGTCTCGCGGGGAGTGGCCTCAATGTGCATAATTTTCAGCGACCGGGAAGAAGGAACGCCCACGACAACTCCGCCAAAATCCAAGCCGACGGCATATAATGCCGAGATGGCCAAACGGATGGCCCGCCGGATTTCCGCCGTGTATTTGCTTTTGGGAACAAAGATGCCGCGCTGAGGAATCGCTTTTTTTTGCCAGAACGGTTTTTGAAACAAATACACCCCCATCACTTCATACTGAAACAACGCGATGTAATATTTTCGCGTCCAGTTGGACGATTGTTCCATCATCGACGGAATCCCGTTCAGTTGCAACAAACGGCGGCAGACGGCCGTATCCGCCACCTGTTGCACCGCTTCCTTTCGATTCAGCAAGTACAGCGCCGGGTGCGTCGTCACGTATTGATCCCATTGCATGATGATGTCTCCTTCAATGGGACCATCGAATCCTCCTTCCATCAGCCCTTCCTCCCGGGCTTTTTCCGCCAGTTCCGTTCGGTTGCGATGCAGGACGAACCCTTGCAACTCCATCCCCTCCCCCGCCGCCGGCCCATGCGGACGCCGCTGCCTGGCCTGCGAAACGAGAAGTGCTGAGGTAAACCTGGGTGAATGACGGTATTGTCATTAATACTTATATGAAGAAAGGTATCTTCGGTGAAAAAAAAAAGAAGCCCCCTCGATGTATGACAGGGACTTTCCTCAAAGGTGCCGTTCCACATCACACCCTTTATTTACAGCAGCAATTCGTCGGCTTCATCCTCATCGGCCAAGTCCTCGGACAGTTGGTCCGCGCCCAGATCCAAATCCAAATCTTTGTCGGACCAGTCGTCCTCACTGGCACAAACCAACACCGACAGTTTCGTCTCCCCGATGATTTCGACCAAAAACTCCCGCTCCACTTCCACAACAAAGTAATTTCCGTTGGGCGCCAAGTAGGCGTCAATGCAATTCGGTTCCAGGGTAGGCGTCACCAGGACCTGCACTTCGTCATCCTGCATGTTGCCGTCCAAATACGACAGGGGCACCTGATCGACGTAAGAAACCGTCTGGTTCGCTACCTCTGTCTTGGTGTTTTTTTCGCACGCGTACCAGACGTTCAAATCGTAAGAACCGACAATTTCCACGTAATCTCCTGATTTTATCGCCTTATACTTGTGATTGATTATCCAGGCGCCAAGAATTTGCACTGGTTGATTCGCAGGCGTAACCGAATGCGTCGATTGCGAGAATTTCCGCCCTTTGCCGCAAACGGCTTTGGCGAAAATTTCTCGGCATTGGTACCGTTGGGTGGCAGTCGACATATTCAACCTCCTCCATACAATTGTTCAGTACAATTGTATGCAGGGCATCTGTCATGGGTGAATCATCCTGCCCCCAACGTCCGTGTGGGACATCGCTAATTTTTTTCCTCGTCGTCCAACGGCATCAAGCCGGTTTCGCCAGTCAACAAATTGCCGCCCGTCGACAAAATAATTTTTTCTGTAATGGTATTGGAAATAACGTTGGTCACCAGCTGCAACAAATCGTTGATTTCCAATTGGGATTCTTTAAATTCCACGACAATCGGAATTTCATCCAATTCATCCTGCAGCCGTTCCAATTTTTCCTCCAACTGGGCGGCCAACTGGTGCTTTTGTAACTGCTTGGCATGCACCAGTTCTTTCTGTGTCCGCTTGAGCTGGGCGATCAACGATTGGACCTTCTGGCTCCGTTTGATTTGCTGTTCCGCCCGGCGGTAAAACTCCACTTCTTCCGATTGGGCGATCAAATCGGCCAACTCCCGGGCTTTGTCCATGATTTCTTTCTTCGTTACCGTTCTGGTTGCCGCCGTTTCTCCACTATTCATTGCACAGCCTCCACCCATTCATTTGCTTGTTGTCCCACCCATTCCCCTTTCAAAGTCCACGTTTGCGGGTGAGTGATTTTGACATTGACCAACTGGCCGATAAGGGATTTCGGCCCTTGAAAATGAACCAATTTGTTCGTCCGCGTGCGGCCGCTCAACACATCCGGGTCGGTTTTGCTTTCCCCTTCCACCAGCACTTCTACAATTTGACCGCGCAACTGTTCATTTTTTTGGCGGCTGATGCGGCCTTGCAACTCATTGAGCCGTTCCAGCCGTTCTTTTTTCACTTCCATGGGCACGTCGTCGTCATACTTGGCCGCCGGTGTCCCCGGCCGCGGAGAATAAATGAACGTAAAAGCCGAATCAAATTGCACTTCTTCCACCAAGGAAAGGGTATCGGCAAACTGCTCTTCCGTCTCGCCGGGAAAACCGACGATGATGTCCGTCGTCAACGAGACTCCCGGTATGGCCCGTTTGATTTTCTCCACCAACGTCAAATATTCTTCCCGCGTATATTTGCGGGCCATCCGTTTCAAGATCGTCGTATTGCCCGACTGGACCGGCAAATGAATGTGTTCCACCAAATTGCCGCCTTTGGCCAGCACTTCGATGAGGCGGTCGTCGAAATCTTTCGGATGGCTCGTCGTAAACCGGACCCGTGGAATGTCAATCTTTCTCACATCGTCCAACAGATCGGCAAAACTGTATTGCCGGTCGGTGAAGTCTTTGCCGTACGCATTGACGTTTTGTCCCAACAAGGTGACTTCTTTGTACCCTTGGCGGGCCAAATCCCGAATTTCGGCCAACACATCCTGCGGCAGTCGGCTCCGCTCTTTCCCCCGGGTGTAGGGCACGATACAATAGGTGCAGAATTTGTCGCAACCGTACATGATATTGACCCACGCCTTCATCCCTTCTTGACGGACTTTCGGCAGCTGTTCGACGATGTCCCCTTCCTTCGACCACACTTCGACGACCATTTCCTTGCTGAACAAGGCTTCTTTCAACAAGTACGGCAACCGATGGATGTTGTGGGTCCCAAACACCAAATCCACATGTTGGTATTTCTGTAAAATTTTTTCCACCACAGCTTCTTCTTGCGCCATGCAGCCGCAAACGCCCAAAATGAGCCCGGGATTAATGGTCTTCAACGGCTTTAGCCGCCCCAGCTCGCCAAACACTTTGTCTTCGGCGTTTTCCCGAATGGCGCACGTATTGAACAAGATGACATCGGCTTCCCGTTCGTCCGCCGCCGGGCGATAGCCCATCATTTCCAGCAAGCCGGCCATCGTTTCGCTGTCATGAACGTTCATCTGGCAGCCGTACGTCCGGATGAAATATTTTTTTCCCACACCCAAATGCTGTAATTCCGGCGGAATCGCCTCAAAGCGGTGGATTTGGACGGCCTCTCTCCCCCGCTTTTTCGCTTTCAACTGGTCCGGGGTTATCCAGATCGTCACCCTGCATCACCCTTTCTGTCACAAAATGGGATATATGAAATGCGACCATTCCGCGCACCTTATTTTCTGCTTTTAACGTCATGATCGAGAGTCCATTGCAACATCCGCGTAGGTTAACAATCCACATTATACTGGATTTCCGGTCGAAAGTCGATGAACAAAAAAACAGCCGTTCGATGTGAACGGCTGTAAAACATGGAAGCATATGTTGAAGCGGAATTTAGAAAAATTCTGCGACCAATTCTTGGAACGCCTCCGGCGAGATTTTCAGATCGGCATTGACCAACGGCTCTTGGGAATACCCAGGCAACAAGTCCTCCAACGGCTTGGCGTTTTCGTCGACATACAACAGGCCGGTGACCAGTCCATTGGTCTCATGCACTTTTTGCAACGCTTTTTGCCGATCGTTGGGGACATAATCGTCTTCCAACTCCACCACGTGTT
The DNA here is from genome assembly GCA_017577895.1 of Bacillota bacterium. Classification (GTDB taxonomy): domain Bacteria; phylum Bacillota; class Bacilli; order ZCTH02-B2; family ZCTH02-B2; genus Bacillus_BB. Next base: position 12,379 of record PKQY01000026.1, on the reverse strand, counting down.
GCCGGTACCAATCGTACGTGTTCACTTTGTTGTACGTGACACACGGGCTAAAGACGTTGATGAACGAGAAACCGCGGTGGCGGATGGCTTTTTCGATGAGCTCGGTCAATTGTTTGACGTTGCTGGAGAACCCTTGCGCTACAAAGCTGGCACCGGCGGCCAAGGCCATTTCAATGGGCCGAATGGGCTGTTCCAGCGACCCTTGCGGCGTACTTTTGGTCACAAAGCCGGTCTGGCTGCGGGGCGACGTTTGCCCTTTGGTCAACCCGTACACTTGGTTGTCCATGACAATATACGTGATGTCCACATTCCGCCGCATGGCATGAATGGTATGGCTCAACCCGATGGCAAAACCGTCGCCGTCGCCGCCGGCGGCAATGACGACCAAATCCCGGTTGGCCAATTTGACACCTTGGGCCAACGGCAAGGCGCGACCGTGCACGCCGTGGAATCCGTACGCGTTGATATATCCCGAAATCCGTCCGGAACATCCAATACCCGAGACGATGACGACTTGCTCCGGCTCCAATCCCAAATTGGCACAAGCCCGTTGAATCGACGCTTGCACCGAAAAGTCACCGCAACCGGGGCACCAGTTGGGCTTAATGTTGTTCCGAAAATCTTTCACTGTCGCCATCTTAAATCAGCTCCTTTTCCAAGGTGAAGAGCGCTTTGGCTTGCGATTCGATCTCTTTCGGCAAGAAAGGATTGCCGTCGTATTTGAGGATGTTCTTCACCTTATCCGCATAGCCGACATGCAGCTTGATCAAGTTGGCCAACTGCCCCGTCGCGTTGTTTTCGACGACCATGACCATTTTCGCCTTTTCGACGTACGGTCTCATAGCGTTCGCCGGGAACGGATGGACGAGGCGCACTTGAATGTGGTTGACTTTCAACCCTTCTTTTTCCAGCCGTTCCATGGCTTCCTGAATCGTTCCGGTGGTGGAGTTGATGCCGACGAACAAAATGTCGGCATCGTCGTATTTGGCGTTGATGTTCAACGGCGTCGCATAACGCAGATGTTGCAGTTTGCGCAGCCGTTTTTCCATCATTTTTTTGCGGTTTTCCGGCGCTTCCGAAGGGCTGCCGGTTTCGCCGTGTTCCACCCCGGTGACGTGGTGGATGCCGTATTTTTGACCGGGAATCACGCGCGGCGAAATGCCGTCTTCCGTAAACTCATACCGCTTGAAATTGCCTTCGATGGGGGGCAGTTCTTGGCCTCCCAAAAATTTGCCCCGCCGAATTTCCACTTTGTTGTAGTCCAGCGGCTCCACCGTCTGCTTGCCCAACGACAGTTGCAAATCGGTCAAAATGATGACCGGGCATTGATATTCTTCCGCCAAGTTGAACGCTTCGACCGTATCGTAAAACGCTTCTTCCGCCGTGCTGGGAGCGAGGACGATTTTCGGAATTTCGCCGTGGGTCGAATAAATCATAGCATTGATGTCGGATTGCTCGGTTTTCGTCGGCAAACCGGTGCTGGGACCGCCCCGCTGCGTGTCGACGATGACGACGGGCGTCTCGGTCATTCCCGCCAGGCCAATGGCTTCCGTCTTCAGCGACAACCCCGGGCCCGCCGAAGCCGTCATCGCCCGCACGCCGGCGTACGCCGCCCCAATGGCCATATTCATGGCTGCAATTTCGTCTTCGGTTTGAATGACCACTCCGCCGAACTTCGGAAGGTGTTTCGCCAAATATTCCATGATGTCGGACGCCGGCGTAATCGGATAGGCCGCCATCAGCCGGCACCCGGCCGCAATGGCCCCCAAGGAAATGGCTTCGTTTCCGATCATAAAAAGGCGCCTCTTACCGTCCCCAGGTTTGAGTTGAAACTCCCCGAGCACATCAGAGGCATGCTCCTGCATAAAGGCTGCCCCTTGCCGCAATGCATTCATGTTGCTTTCGACCACTTGTGGCCCTTTGCGCGCAAAGATCCCTTCGATCACTTCTTTGAACACGTCGGGATCCAAGCCGAGCAATGCCGCCGACGCACCGACGGCCACCATGTTTTTCATCAACGACGTGCCGTTTTGTTCCGCGATCTCGGTCAAGGGAACAGCGTATAGACGAATATTGGCGTTCGCACTTTCCGGGAGAACGGGTGAAAATTTGGCGTCTGCAATGATGACCCCGCCCGGGCGCAATTCGTGGTGGTTCAGGTTGATGGTCTCTTGGTCAAAGGCCACCAAAATGTCCAAATCATCAGAAATAGACCGGATCAAGCGCGTACTCACACGAATTTTGTTATTCGTGTGTCCGCCTTTGATCCGCGAAGAAAAGTGGCGGTATCCGTACAAATAATAGCCAAGACGGTTCAACCCCGCAGCAAAAATTTCACCGGTGCTGTCAATCCCTTCGCCTTGTTGACCGCCCACTTTCCATGACAGTTGTTCAATCATTTCTCATTGCACCCCTTCGCATTCATCCAGTACCGACACCTACTGTGAACATCGGGTCCAGCGAAACCCCTGGCCACGCTGTTAGAAGGGAAGAACACGGTGTGTTAAAAAAATGTAAAAAAATATTCATCAACTTGTCAAACTTATCTTTCTCAAGCCCATTATTCCACAACAGCCTCAGATTTTCAAGCAACGATTTGCCCGTTCGTCCGTTGATCATCACCTTGATGACCAAAATAACGGCGAAACAGCCGCAGCCAATTTTCCCCCAGCAAGCCTCGGACTTCTTCTTCCTTGTACCGCTTCAGCAAGGCCTCCACCACCCGATGCCAATGGCCGGCGTGTTGGACGTCTTGCAACAAGCGATCCGCGCCGTCAAAATCCGAACCAAATCCGGTTTGCTTCACGCCGCCCCATTCAAAACAACATTCTACATGGCGCAACAAATCGTCCAGCGAAGCCGTCGGCTGTTCACTGACAAAATCGCCCACAAAGGTCAAGCCAATGCACCCGCCGCTGGCAAAAATCGCTTCCACCTGTTCCTTGCGCAAATTCCGAGGATGATTCCGCAATTCATAGATATTGGAATGGGAAGCGATGACCGGATGAGGGTGAATGGCCATCAAATCCCAAAAGCTGGGCTCCGACAGATGGGATACATCCAACAACAGCCGAAGTTGAGCCGCTTCTTGCACAAAGCGCCGGCCAAAGTCCGACAACCCGCCAGGATGCGCTTCCCCGATGCCATCGGCCACCTCGTTTCGGTAATTCCACGTCAACCCGACAATCCGCACGCCCAAGTAATACAAGGTGCGCAAGTACGTCACATCGCCGTGTATGGCGTCCGCCCCTTCCAACGTCAACAGGGCCACCCGGCGTCCGCTCCGTTCGGCCCGCGCCAAATCGTCGGCGGTGTAAAACGGTATCCATTCTCTTTCATCGCCGATGATATGGCGGCGATACAAATCGATCATTTGCAGCGCTGCGTAAAACCGCTGTGGCGGAAGGACAGAAGGTGGTATGTATACCGCAAAAGACTGCACAAATACCCCTGAGTGACGGAGCAATGGCGCACTGGCGTGCAAACGGACTGCGTCATCAACGGCCGATGCCTGAGACGGCCCATCGAAAGACAGCTTTGGTTGGCTCCACAACTTCCAAAGCACGTCGCAATGGGCATCGACAATCTTCACCCTGTTCTCCCCTTCCATCCATTAATCATAGCCCGATTAAAGTACCGAAGCAAGTTTTCGCCCCAAAAAACAACTAAAACCTGTTTATCGTAACGACAAACAGGTTTTCAAACATCCGTTCGATTTATCTCGGTTCGACGATCAACTTGATGGCCGTCCGCTCTTCCCCGTCGATGATGATGTCGGTAAAAGCCGGGATGCAAATCAAGTCAATGCCGCTGGGGGCGACGAAACCGCGGGCGATGGCAATCGCTTTCACCGCTTGGTTTAACGCGCCGGCCCCGATGGCTTGCATTTCTGCGGAACCCCGTTCCCGCAAGACGCCGGCCAATGCGCCGGCCACCGAATTCGGATTGGATTTTGCTGAAACTTTTAATACTTCCATCGACCGGTTCCCCTCCTTGACAAATTCAAGATTCCCTTTACCATCAATATGGAGTTTGATCGTTTTTGACTATTCTTTTCATATTCTCGGCCGATGGAATTTATGCCTGAAGTTTGGTCTCCGTTGCTCGGTCAATCCATCCACGGTTCATCTTCTTTGAAAAACAGCGGTTGGATGTGCACCGCTTTTCCGCTGGCATCGTCCAAGTCGAGCAACGTGGCATTGAACTGCCAAGCGCCCCGATCGACTTCAAAGCGGACCGGCAATTGGGTCAAAAATTTTTTCAATACCATGTCTTGCCGCATGCCAATGATACCGTCCATCGGTCCGGTCATCCCCACGTCGGTCTGATAAGCCGTTCCCCGGGGAAGGATGCGCGCGTCATTGGTTTGGACATGGGTATGGGTGCCGACCACCGCCGATACCCGACCGTCCAAATACCATCCCATGGCCACTTTTTCAGCCGTGGCCTCGGCGTGAAAGTCGACGACGATATGCTTCACCTGTTCCGAAAGCTGGGCCAACAATTCGTCCATCACATGAAACGGATTTTTCAGCGGCGGAAGATATGTCTGGCCCTGCAAATTGATGACCGCCAACTGGTATACGCCTTTTTTCAACAACATCATCCCTTGCCCCGGCGTGCCCGGTGGATAATTGGCCGGCCGGACGATGCGCTTTTCCTCATCGATGAATTCAAAAATTTCCTTGTTATCCCAGGCATGATTGCCCAACGTAATGCCGTCGATCCCCCACTCAAAAAACTGTTGCGCGATTTTTTGGGTGATGCCCCGGCCACCGGCGGCATTTTCTCCGTTGGCCAAAATAAAATCAGGGCGGTATTTGCTTTTCAGCTTCGGCAAGAGAAAAGACACCGCCCGCCTCCCCGAAGACCCAACCACATCCCCGATGAACAAAATGCGCATGGCTAGCTCCCCCTCTCGACGGTGGACTGAGATGTCGTCGCTGGTGGCGCAAAGCAGGTGTGACGAAAAAAGCAGGTGTGAAGAAAAAAGGAAGTGGCAAAGGCCACTTCTCATCTCGCATAATCGACAGCTCGGGTTTCGCGTATGACCGTCACTTTGATGTGACCGGGGTAGTCCAATTCGTTTTCGATCCGTTTGCGAATCTCACGCGCCAAGCGGTACGCTTCCGCATCGTCCACTTTTTCGGGGTGGACCATGATCCGGACTTCGCGACCGGCTTGAATGGCGTAGGACTTTTCCACTCCTTCAAAGGAGTTGCAGATGCTCTCCAATTTTTCCAGCCGCCGGATGTAATTTTCTAACGTCTCCCGACGTGCTCCCGGTCGGGAGGCCGAAATCGCATCGGCCGCTGTTACAAGTACGGAGATGATCGAGTTGGCTTCCACTTCCCCATGGTGATACCCAATCCCATTAATGACAACCGGATGTTCTTTATATTTTTTCGCCAATTCAGTACCTACTTCCACATGGGAACCTTCGACTTCGTGATCAATTGCCTTACCAATGTCGTGCAGCAAACCTGCCCGTCTGGCCAAAGCAACGTCTTCGTTCAATTCGGCAGCCAGCAACCCTGCCAAAATCGCCACTTCCACCGAATGTTGCAGTACATTTTGTCCGTAACTCGTCCGGAACTTCAAACGCCCGAGAATTTTGATCAGATCCGGATGCAGCCCGTGGACGCCGGCTTCGAACATGGCTTGTTCGCCGTATTCCCGAATCCGTTCATCCACTTCTTTCCGCGCTTTTTCAACCATTTCTTCGATGCGCGCCGGATGGATACGCCCGTCGGCCACCAGCTTTTCCAACGCCACTTTGGCGATTTCCCGGCGTATCGGGTCAAATGCGGACAAAATCACCGCCTCGGGCGTGTCATCAATGATCAGATCGACACCGGTCAACGTTTCCAAAGTCCGAATATTTCTCCCTTCGCGACCGATGATCCTCCCTTTCATTTCATCGTTCGGTAACGACACCACTGAGACGGTCGTCTCTGCCGTATGATCTGCCGCACAGCGTTGGATGGCAACGGAAATGATTTCTTTAGCAATTTTTTCTGATTCTTCCCGCACCTTTAATTCCGCTTCTTTGATCCGCTGCGCCACTTCATGTTGGAGTTCTTCTTCCACTTGTCGAAGAATGGTATTGCGCGCTTCTTCTGCTGTCAACCCGGAAATGCGTTCCAGTTCCTGCTTTTGTTGCGCCAGCACATCTTGTTGCTCGGCAATGAGGGACTGCAACTGTTGTTCTTTTTCTTGCAGTTGCAGTTCTTTGTTTTCCAACATCGCCATTTTTCGTTCCAAAGATTCTTCCCGCTGCAGGACGCGCTTTTCGAGGTTGGCCACTTCATTGCGCCGTTCGCGGATTTCTGCTTCTGCTTCGGAACGAAGGCGAAACGCTTCATCTTTTGCTTCCAAGACGATCTCTTTTTGTTTTGCTTCGGCTTCCTTCTTGGCTTGTTCGACGATTTGCCGGGCAGCTTCTTCCGCACTGGAGATCTTGGATTCAGCAATCGACTTGCGCATCCAATACCCTGCTGCCAAGCCTATCAACAACGCAACGAGGGTTGGGATGGCTACCATAAGTAGATCCATCATGCGTCCCCCCTCTCTCAACACGGGACCGCGAACGGTCCGATGCCATGCTTGAATGCCAAACAAGCAGGCATGAATGGCGAAGACCAGGCAGCACCATGAGATTGCAGTCTCATTCTATGCTTTTTACCAGGCTATGTCAAGAATGCCCGCCTGCCTGGTCGTTCGCTGGACTTTAATGAAAGAGCGTGTCGAGGACGTGATGGATCACCGCAGGGGAAAAACCTTTGTATTGAAGATGGCGGGCAATCTTCGTCTTTTTCTCAGGTGTCGACAAGTCCTTCGGCAACTGATTGAGTTTTTTCACCGCCGCCTGCTGCGCGGCTTGAACCCATTCCTGTTGTTCTCGCTTGGACAACAGCGGACGGTACACGTCGGACGCCATGCCTTTGCGTGCCAATTCTTGTGCCAGTCGGCGGGGTCCGTAGCCTTTGGCCAACCGCTGGCGAACGAAGTGTTCCGCATATGCCGCATCGTCGATGTATTTTCGTTCTCGGCAGTGTTCCAAAACCTTCTCCACAACGGTTTCTGAATAACCCCGTCGCAACAAATGACGCCGCAATTCGCCGCTCGTCCGCCAGCGGACCGCCAAAAAACGGATGGCCGCAGCCATGGCGTCGGCCAACGGTTCAGCGTCATGCCGGCGGGACATGCTGATTCACACCGCCGGCCTTAATAGTCTTCTGAAAACGATTCGTCGGCATCGAGCGAATCGGCCGCCGTCACCATGCGGGGTGGTGAAATTTGGCAAAGTTGCCGGATTTGCTGTTCAATTTCCGCCGCCACTTCGGGATGTTCCTTCAAATATTGCTTCACGTTTTCCCGGCCTTGACCGAGTCGCTCGCCGTTGTACGAATACCAGGCCCCGCTTTTTTGCAGGATATCCATCTCCGTGGCGATATCGACAATGCTCCCTTCTCGCGAAATGCCTTCCCCGTACATGATGTCCACTTCGGCTTGACGGAATGGAGGCGCCACTTTGTTTTTGACGACTTTAATTTTCGTCCGGTTTCCGACCACTTCGTTGCCTTGTTTGATGGCTTCCGCCCGCCGAACTTCCAGGCGGATGCTGCTGTAAAACTTCAGGGCCCGGCCGCCGGGCGTCGTTTCCGGATTGCCGAACATGACGCCGACTTTTTCCCGGATTTGGTTGATGAAAATGGCAATGCACTTGGACTTGTTAATGGCTCCCGACAATTTGCGCATCGCTTGCGACATGAGACGGGCTTGCAGACCGACGTAATTGTCACCCATCTCGCCGTCGATTTCCGCCTTGGGCACAAGCGCCGCCACCGAGTCGATGACAATGATGTCCACTGCCCCGCTGCGAACCAGCGCTTCCGCAATTTCCAGCGCCTGTTCCCCGGTGTCCGGCTGCGACAACAACAGCTCATCAATATTAACACCGAGATTTTGCGCATAGATCGGATCCAGCGCGTGTTCGGCGTCGATGAACGCCGCCGTGCCGCCCAGTTTTTGCGCTTCGGCGATGGCGTGCAACGCCACCGTCGTTTTCCCCGACGATTCCGGACCGTATATCTCGATAATCCTCCCTTTCGGATAACCGCCGACACCGAGGGCAATGTCCAGCGCCAACGCCCCGCTCGGAATCGTTTCCACTTGCAGGGCCGCTTGCGCTTCCCCCAATTTCATGATGGAGCCCTTCCCGAACTGTTTTTCAATCTGGCGTAATGCCATTTCCAATGCGGCCTGGCGATCTGCAGCCACGTCTCTCTCCCCCTTAATTTCCCATAGGCTCTCTTTAAGCTTATCTTAACCGAAGGCCTTCCCAAAGAGCAAGCATATGTTCGCTTTTCCCGAAAAAAAGGAGGCCCAGGACGGGCCTAAACCGATGACCACTCCATGTGGTTCGTTTTGTTGCGCGGTTTCGCCGGTTCGACATTGAGCCGTTTCCCCATAAAATGGATGGACTTCAGCCCTTCGATGACGAACGGCGCCGCTTGTTCTTTGACCTCGACGAAGGAAAATTCGTCAAACAAATCGATGCGGCCGATGGTCTGCGGCGAGACGCCGATGGTGTTCACGATCAAATCGACCAACATCCGCGGTTTAACGCCGAGCCGACGGCCGACATTCATGAACAACCGGACCATTCCCGGCGCCGCACCGGTATCGCCAAAGTCATATTCGTTCCACTGTAAGTTCGCCAGGTGCGCCGAATAGTGCAAATGCAAGGCAGCCCGGGCAATATCTTTTAATGGATAATGTTCCTGAAGTTCTTCCAGCATCACGTCGTACTGCTCCAGTGCCACACCTTCATTTAAAACCGCGATCAATTGTTCACGCCATTCCGCCTGCTTTTTGCGCGTCACTTCCTCCAAGGACGGCAGTTCCCGCGGCGTGATCGTCATCTTCGTCTGTTCTTGAATCGTCAGGAGCAGTTTCATCTCCCGCGGCGTCACCAGCGTCATGGCCACACCCGATCGTCCAGCCCGGCCGGTCCGGCCAATGCGGTGGACGTAACTTTCCGGATCTTGTGGAATGTCGTAGTTGATAACGTGGGAAACGTTGCTGACGTCGATTCCCCGGGCCGCCACGTCGGTGGCGATCAACAGTTCAATCTCGCCATCCCGGAACGACTTCATCACTTTGTCCCGCTGCATCTGGCTCAAATCGCCGTGAATCCCGTCCACCAGGTAACCCCGCTCCTGCAACGCTTCGGTCAACTGGTCGACGCCTTTTTTCGTGCGGCAAAAGACAATACCTTGTTCCACATCTTCACTGTCGATGAGGCGACAGAGCACTTCCAGCTTGTGGGATTCCAACACGCGATAATACACTTGCTCGATGTACGGGACATGGACGTCGCCGCGATTGATGGAAATGGGCACCGGATCGTTCAAGTATCGCTTGGCCAGACGGCGAATTTCGTTGGGCATGGTGGCGGAAAAGAGCAACGTCTGCCGTTCCTTCGGTGTCGCCTGGATAATTTGTTCAATCTCGTCAATAAAGCCCATGTCCAACATTTCATCGGCTTCATCCAACACCAAGTGGGTGACCTGATCCAACTGCAGTGTGTTTCGCCGCAGATGATCCAATATCCGTCCCGGCGTGCCGATGACGATGTGCACCCCTTGCTGCAACACACGAATCTGATGGCGGATCGACTGGCCGCCGTAAATGGGCAAAATGCGCAGCGGTTTGTACTTGGCGATTTTTCGCAATTCCGCCGAAACTTGGATGGCCAACTCCCGCGTCGGTGTCAAGATGATGGCTTGCACCGCCAATTTCTCCGGATTGACCGCTTGAACGACCGGAATCCCAAAGGCCGCCGTCTTGCCGGTGCCGGTTTGGGCCTGTCCGATAACGTCTTTTCCTTCTATAATGATGGGGATGCACGCTTCCTGAATCGGTGACGGCTCTTCAAACCCTAAATCGGAAATCGCTTTTAAAATGTCGGCATCAATGGACAATTCGGCAAAACTTTTCACAACCGCGTCAACCTTTCTGTCGCAACAATTGGATCATTTTAAACATGGCGGTTTTCGTCGCGCGGGTTTGGATCTCTTCCCGATCCCCGACAAACCGGTACTGCTGCACGTGACTGTCGTCGCCCAGCCGCCAAGCGATCCACACCAGGCCGACCGGCTGACCTTCCAACTCGTGGGGACCGGCCACGCCCGTCACGGCTATGCCGTGGGTCGCCCGACAAAGCCGTTGCACGTGCGTCGCCATGGCTTCGGCCGTCTGCCGGGAAACGGTTCCATACTGCTCCAGGTCATGCTGGGGAATGCCCAGCACGTCCCGTTTCGTCGCCAACGAATACGTGACGACGCCGCCGGGAAAGACGGCGGAGCTGCCGGGCACTGACGTCAACGCCCCGCTCAGCCGGCCGCCGGTGCAACTTTCCGCCACAGCCACGGTTTCGCCACGTCGACGCAATTCATCCACCAACACTTGTTCCAGCCGCGCATGTTCGCCTTCTGCATAAATGTATTTCCCCAGCCGCCGGTACAGTTCTTCCACCAGCGGCTGCAACAGCTGTTCCGCTGCTTCCCGGGACGAGGCTTTCGCAGTCAGCCGCAATTTGACTTCCCGGTCGCCGGCCAGCGGCGCGATGGTGGGATTGCTTTGTTGCCGAATCAAATCTTTGATTTTGTCTTCGAGAATCGACTCGCCAATACCGTAAAAATGCAACACTTTGGAATGAATGATCTGCGAGGTCGAAACCAAGGAAAGGAGAAACGGCAGCACGTCGGATTCCACCATCGGTTTCATTTCCTTGGGCGGCCCCGGCAACAAGACAAACCAAACGCCGTCTTGTTTGTCCTGGACCGCCATTCCGGGCGCCAGGCCGTGCCGGTTTTCAAAGACGCGTCCGCCTTCGATGACCAACGCCTGTCGGCGGTTGTTTTCCGTCATGGGGATGCCGTACTGGGAAAAAAACGCCACGATTTTTTCCATCGACGGTCGGTGCTCCACCAACGGCCGCCCGATCAATTCGGCTACCACATCTTTCGTCAGATCGTCTTCCGTCGGCCCCAGTCCGCCCGTCAAGATGATGAGTTCGGAACGGCTCCGGGCCCGTTGGAGCACATCCCGGATGCGTTGGGCGTTGTCCCCTACCACCGAATGATAATACACATCCACCCCGATTTCCGCGAGTTTTTGTGACAAATATTGGGCGTTGGTATTGGCGATTTGCCCGAGCAACAATTCGGTACCCACCGCCACAATTTCCGCTTTCATCCCTTCCCGCCCTTTCCGGTTTCCTCATCCAACTTTCTGCAAGACGGACCAATTTTTTAAAAAATACTCGATTCCAGAAACAACTGTCAAGAGTACGGCCAACCCGACGGCCACATCGGCCATGGGCAAGCCCCAGCGGGAAAAGGGAAAATTATCGACAATCAACAGCGAAATGGCAATGATTTGTGAGACGGTTTTCAGTTTGCCCATGCGGCTGGCGGCGATGACCCGCCCGTCGGCGGCACCGACCAGCCGAAGACCGGTGACAGCGAATTCCCGGCAAATGATGACGGTGGCGACCCATGCATCCAGCCGCTGCAACTGAACCAAGGCAATCAGCACTGCGGAAATGAGCAGTTTGTCGGCCAACGGGTCCAAAAACTTCCCCATATTGGTCACCAGCCGGTTTTTTCGCGCCACATATCCGTCCAATCCGTCGGTGAGCGCCGCCAACAGAAAGAAGAAAAGTGCCGGCCATTCATGTAAAGTCAACAAAAAAAACATGACGACCGGCACCAACATGATGCGGGCCAATGTGATTTTATTTGGCAAGTTCACGCTGCGTTGCCTCCCATTCCCATGAGGACGCTGTAACATGAGTACGCGTTGTGTTTGGGCGTCCCGCCGACGGGCTACTGACTCGTGAAGTCCTGGTTGATGGCGTTCTGTTTTATAATGAAGTTTTGTGGACTGGAAAAATGATCCGTTTCAATGGGATGGCCGCTGATGGTCAATTGAATGGCCGCCGGTGCTCCCACCCGCAGCCGCACCGCATCCGGAACCGTCTCGCCCTCCTCGGGCCAGACCAACGTTTCTCCCGGCTGCAGTTCTTTACTGAACAGCTTTTTTCCCTTTTTTCCTTTGGCGTCAGTGGCGCGCAACTCGACCCAGCAACGGCCCTTCGCCTCCAACAGGATGGCCAGTTCCCCGCCCGTCAACGCATACACATGGTTCGGTCCTTCTTGTTCCACCAAGATGAGCTGTCCAGCATCAACCGGCTCCTCTTCCGACGGTGTTGTCTCTGGTTCCGGCACCGCCCCGTCCCGATTGGCGGCTTCGTCCGGTTGGGTGCCGCCTTCTGCCAAAGGCGGAGACGTCGGCTCTTTATCTTCCA
>PKQY01000097.1 GCA_017577895.1 Bacillota bacterium | reverse complement strand
CATCGTTCTTAGAATTTGCTCTTAACTGAAATGCTTTTCAACGGGTGGCGGCCGTATCGTTCGTATTGCATGCCGGTCATGGGCATTGTAACATCAAAGCGACATGTCGGCAATCGGAGGAACAGAAACTCCGCGGCCCGAACAACAGGGAAAGCGGAAAGCATCTTGTGGAAGAAGGTGTGTCCGTGCTGCGAACCAAACTTTTCAGCCCCAGCCGGACATTGCTGGGCGGATTTGTCGTTATCATCCTGTTGGGGACCGGTTTGCTCATGCTTCCGGCGTCATCGGCTTCCGGTCAGCCCTTGTCGTTTTTGGATGCCCTCTTTATGGCTACGTCGGCGGCGTGTGTCACCGGACTGGCAGTGGTCGACGTCGGCGGCGACTTGTCCCGCTTCGGGCAGACGATTGTGCTGTTGCTCATCCAAATCGGCGGTCTCGGATTTATGACGTTTGCCGTGTTGATATTCCTCATGTTGGGGAAAAAAATTTCCTTTCAACAGCGGCTGTATATCCAGGAATCGTTGCAGCAACCGACGGTGGAAGGTGTCGTGCGGCTGGCCATTTGGGTATTTGTCATCGCCTTCGCGTTTCAGGCAGCCGGCACTGCCGTGCTGTTTGTCCGCTGGTACCCGGAGTACGGCGGCGAGGCGCTGTTTTTGGCCTTGTTTCACGCCGTGGCCGCATTCAACAATGCCGGATTATCTCTATGGCCCGACAGTTTGATGCGTTATGGCGCCGATCCGGTGATTAATGGGACGGTGAGCGCGCTGGTGTTCCTCGGCAGCTTGGGCTTTACGGTGTTGATGGACATCGGACAGCACCACCGCTGGTCGCGGTTTTCGCTGCATACCAAAGTGGTGCTGGTGACGACGTTCGTCTTGTTGGGAATCGGGGCCACGCTGTTGTTCCTCATCGAGCTGTGCAATCCGTCGAGCCAGACGATGACTTGGCCGGAACGCCTGTGGGGGGCCTTTTTTCAATCGGTCAGCCGGACCTCCGGGTTCTATACGTGGGACATCGGGACGCTGTTGCCGACCTCCCAGTTGTTGTTGATGGTGCTGATGTTTATCGGCGCCTCTCCCGGATCCACCGGCAGCGGCATCAAGACGACCACCGTGGCCTTGTTGGTCCTGACGGTCATCGGCGTCATCCGGGGACGGCGGGATGTGGCGGTGTTTCAACGGCGCATTTCACAAGAGCAAATCATGCGTGCGGTGGTGCTCTTTTTGCTCGGGATTTCGATGGTGATGGCCGTGGCTTTGGCGTTGTCCTTTACGGAACGGGAGCAGGTGACTGATTTTCTGCCCGTGTTGTTTGAAGCGACGTCGGCTTTCAGCAACAACGGGCTGTCAATGGGGTTGACGCCGCATTTGTCACCGACCGGAAAACTGCTTTTGACGGTCACCATGATGGCCGGACGGGTCGGTCCCTTGACGGTAGCCTTTGCCTTGACCCAACGGCAACGGAAAGAAACGTACCGCTATCCGGAAGAAAAAGTGCTCATTGGATAAGTCTGTAGTAAAATGGTTCATATCAGAAAATGCAAAACATAAAGTCGTTTTGGCTGGCGAGGACCTAGGGGAAAGGCGGTGAACAGGTGCAACCATCGTTGGCGATGACGGTCCATGACGGGGTTCAGTGTGTGCGGGTGACCCCGATGCAACGGTCGAGCAACCGTTCGGTCTTTGTGTTTGTCGTCGACGGCCTGCTCATCGATACCGGATGCGCTTCCGCACAGCGGGATTTGCGCGAATTTTATACAACGTCGGCCAAGGACATCGATCAAGTGGTACTGACCCACAGTCACGAAGATCATGCCGGCATGGCCGCCTGGATCGTGGAACACATGCAGAGGCCCGTATACATACACCCAAACGGGGTGGCTCTGTGTGCATCTAAGCCCGACTACGGCGCCTATCGCCAGAAGTTGTGGGGTTTGCGCCAACCGTTTCGGGCACGGCCGCTCCCCGAACAGTTCCGTTCCCGAACCCACGGATGGCGGGCGTTGCACACGCCGGGGCACGCCGACGATCACGTGGTGTTGCTGGATGAAGCAGA
>PKQY01000025.1 GCA_017577895.1 Bacillota bacterium | reverse complement strand
CCGACAACCAGCATTCGGGAGGAGCCGTATCAAGCGGAGATCATTCGGAAGTTCGGAATCCGGGCGGTCATCGGCAAAGGAGGCATGGGGCCGAAGACTTTGGCGGCGTTGAAAGAACACGGGGCCGTGTATCTCAACGCCATCGGCGGTGCCGCGCAGTATTATGCCCGCTGCGTGAAAAAAGTGCACGGCGTCCATTTTCTGGAGGAATTCGGCATTCCCGAAGCCATGTGGCAGTTTGAAGTGGAAGGGTTTGCGGCCATTGTCACCATGGATGCCCACGGCAACAGCTTGCATGCCGACGTGGAAAAAGCGTCTCTGGAAAAATTGGCGCAGTTTAAAGACACGGTTTTTGTCTAAAAAATTGTTTACGCCATACATGTTGACGCCCGTCACCATCTTCTGGAATGTGACGGGCGTTTTATCTGTACCCTTTGGCATTGGCCAGCAAGGTGACAGTAAAACGTGTGCCCTGCTCTGGTTCGCTCCATATCGTAATTTTACCTCCGTATCGTTGCACGATTTGTTTGGAGATGGCCAACCCGGTGCCCGAATGATGGTCTTGTTTGCTCGTGTAGCCTTGGCGGAAAATCAACGATTGTTGTTCCGGAGGAATGTACGAATTGCGATTAAAGACATGAATGGCTATGTATGAAGGGCTTGTTTCTTCAATGGTGACTTCCACGTAGCGCTGTTGTTCCGGTGCCTTGATCTCTTCGTCAAAGGCGTTGTCGATGATGTTGCCGATCACTTTCACCAATTCGAAAGGGCGGATGGGCAGTCGTTCGAGGCTCGCTTTGACGCTCACTTGGAATTGGACTTGTTTTACGGTGGCGGTGGCGGCTTTGGCCCGAAGCAAAGCGGCCATGGGAGGGTGTTTGAGCTGGAGTAAGGACAACGTCTCATCCGCTTCCAAGTTCAGCTCTTCCAAATAACGCAAAATGCCGTCCAGATTGCCGATTTTTGCAAAGCCGTACACGACTTGCATGTGGTTGAGAAAATCGTGCCTTTGGGAGCGGAAGTGGGTGATCAGTTCGTCCATATACTCCAGGTACACTTCTTCGGTTTGTTTCATCGTCAACGTGGCCATGTTTTGGGCAAAACGGAAAATCATGTATGATACTAAAATGGTTGACAGCAAAGGCAAGCCGAAAACGATAGGGATAGAGATGCCTGCATGGTCACGCGTTGGATATGTGAGTGCGTAAAACATGAAAATGCCATTGATCGAAATGATGAGCAGAATGGCAATCCAAACCCAAAGTATCTCGATCAAGTTGTAACGCTGATATACCTTGATGATGTTGGATAACGTAATTTGTTTTTTGCTGATATAAAAAGTGATGAAAATGACAATGATGAAATAAGTCCATGCAGTGATGACAGCATCAGGAAACAATTCTAAATGCTGAATATCTTTGTTGGTGATTTGTGTATATACAAAAATAGCGACGGATTCAACAAGGATATGTGAAATGATCCGGACAACGGTAATGTAAATGCACTGCAAAGCAGTAAATGGGAATAGTATTTTTAGCAAGCCCCACAATAAAAGGCAATTGATGATGAGTCGTATAAAATAATCATACGGAAAAATGAGATATGTAACGATTGTACCTAATGAATAAAGCACAGAAAGAAGGAGGCCTTGCTTCCATGTGGCTTTTATGTCAATTCCCATGAGTGCAAAGGCAAAAAACAGGAAAATCAAGGCCTCCGGAAAGGAAATGAATACATATTGTAAGATTTGTTCCATTGTACACCTCATTTAGTACCGATTACCGCATCAATTCCTCCGGCACTTCAGGTTCATACAATACTAAAGTGCAGTTCGGCCGGATTCCGCCGACGACCGCTACAATGGCAAAAAACGACGCCAACACGTGGGACCATTTGTACAACAGCCGTTTCATGGCATTTCCCTCCTTTCAATTAAGATGAGGTTGAATATGATGAAAGCCAACGATCGAATTGATCGAGGGCTTTGCATCCTCCGGGTGTAATGCTCATTCCCTGGACCGCCATCCCTAACACAATGGCAGCTGTACAGACTGGTTCCCATAGATAACAGATGGCTGCGATGGCTGTGCCCATCAAAACGAAGCCTTTACTGTATGTCCGGCCGTAAACTTGTAAGTGGGCGGTGGGACGTTTGACCGTAATCAAAGGGGCGTAACGGTGTATTGCGATCCAGGTCGCGAGCGTCAAAAACAAAAGCACCGGCCCATGAATGTACAAGGGGGTTTCGGCAACTTTGAGCGAAATCCAAGCCAGTCCATTAATTAAAATGATGTCTGTGAGCGTGCAGCTCCAAAAGGTGCTTAAATGTTTTCCGCCTGAGAAAATTCTCAGTAAGGAAAAAGACAACAACACGATCACAGCCGGCAGGAACAGTCCCAAATAAGCCGCGATGGAAAGAATTAAGGTCAATTGGATGACCGTGATGAGAAAAATTTCCACTCCGTAAGCGATTACAGCCACCGACTGGCCTGGCGCCTGCTTTCCAAGCCAGTTGGCGATGGAATAAGACAGACGGTGAATCATGTCACACGCCCCTTGCCAAAGTCGAGCGTTAGCACCGGCTTGCCAATGTTTTTGTAAGGCTATCCTCTGTTGGCAGATTCTCTCATTATTATTGTTAATCCATTCGACACAAGGGCTAAAAATCCTGCAAGCCGGACAATAATTTTTCACAATATGCAACAGTCGGTGAATTACTATATTTTTTGTTATGCCAGCACGATGCGGTCGTCGGCCAGTTCTTCACCTTTGATTTTTCGGAAATGCTCCAGCAACTTGGCGACAGTTAATTGCCGTTTTTCTTCGTCAGCAATGTTCAGGATAATTTCCCCTTTGTCCATCATGATGAGCCGGTTGCCCAGCCGGATGGCCTGTTCCATGTTGTGGGTGACCATCAAGGTGGTCAGACGGTGTTCCCGGACAATTTTCTCCGTCAATTCGGTCACTAACTGGGCGCGGTTCGGGTCCAGCGCTGCCGTATGCTCGTCCAACAAAAGAATTTTCGGTTGGTTCATGGTGGCCATGAGCAAGCTCAGGGCTTGGCGTTCGCCGCCGGACAACAGGCCGACTTTGGCAGTGAGGCGATTTTCCAAGCCGATGCCCAACGTGGCCAGCAGTTCTTGAAAGTATTTCCGTTGTTGGCGGGTCACCCCTCGGCGAAACGTCCGGCGTTTGCCCCGGGCGTAGGCAATGGACAAGTTTTCCTCGATGCTCATGTTGGGGGAGGTGCCGGCCATCGGATCTTGAAAGACGCGGCCGATCATGGAAGACCGCTTGTATTCCGGCATGTGGTCCACGCGGATGCCGTCAATCCAAATTTTTCCTTGATCGGCGGGGAGGACGCCGGAGATGATGTTCATGAGTGTCGATTTCCCTGCGCCGTTGCTGCCGATGATGGTCGCAAAGTCGCCGGGCCGCAAATGCAGCGATACGTTGTTCAAAGCGCGCTTTTCATCTTGGGAACCCGGGTTGAACACTTTTGTAATGCCTTCCAGCCGCAGCATCAGGCTCCCTCCTTTTTGTCCCAACGGGCGTTGATGACCGTATTGTCATTTTCCGATGCTTTTTGCGCGGCAAACCGTTTTTTGAAATAATCGCTGTACAACGGAGCGGTCAAAGCGATGATGACGATAATGGCTGTCAGCAACCGCAAATCCGACGCTTCAAATCCGGGGATGCGCATGGCCATGGCGATGGCGATCCGGTAAACGATGGCGCCGCCGATGACGGCCGCGGTCGTCCATACGAGGTTGCGGGTGCCGAACAACGATTCCCCGATGATGACCGACGCCAAACCGATGACGATCATCCCGATGCCCATGGACGCGTCGCTGAAACCTTGCTGTTGGGCGATGAGGGCGCCGGACAAGGCGACGAGCCCATTGGACAAAGCGAGCCCTAAAATAATGGTGTTGTCGGTATGGACGCCGAAACTGCGAATCATGCGCGGGTTGTCGCCGGTCGCGCGGAGCGCCAGCCCGATTTCGGTTTTCAAAAACCAGTCGATGAACAGTTTAATGGCGATCAACACGATAGCCATGGTAATGATGAAGGAATACTTGGTCGGCAGCCAGTTTTTCATCCATGTGATGACGTTTCCTTCCTGGCCGAGCAGCGGGATGTTCGGACGCTGCCCCATGATCCGCAAGTTGATGGAATACAGGGCGATCATCATGATGATGCCCGACAGCAATTTGTTGATTTTCCCTTTCGTATGGATGAGTCCAGTGCAGACGCCGGCCAACATGCCAGCCGCCAGTGCTGCCAAGCAAGCCAAAATCGGGTTGACGCCTTGTACGATCAACACCGCCGCGACGGCGCCGCCGGTCGTAAAGCTGGAATCGACGGTCAAATCGGGAAAGTCCAAAATGCGAAAGGTCAAGTACACACCGAGGGCCATGATGGCGTAAATGAGGCCCGATTCAATCGCTCCTTGTAATGCGTAGGCCAATTTCGTTCACTCCTCTGACACTGCGTTGCCGCTTTGCTCAGTCAAAGCAAACCGGACAAATTCATCATACAAGAAAGCGTTGTATACGCCAATACAAGAAAACCGGGCAATGGTGGTTCGGATTGCCCGGTGTGGCAGTGGAAGTCGTCATGGGTAGTGGAAGTTGTCATGGGTTTAGTGGTGTTGGCCGACTGTTGTGTCGTTGGCCGATGTTTCTTCGGTGGTGTTAATCATGTGTTCGGCGGTCAACACGAGCCGGTGGAAAAATTGATCCCGCTCCGGTCCTTCCAGGCCGATTTCGTCCATGGCCTGAGCCATACAGTTCAGCCACGCTTTTGCTCTTTTCAACGTGATGGGAAAGGGCAAGTGCCGCATCCGAAGCCGGGGCGGGCCGTACTCTTCCGAGTACAGCGCGGGGCCGCCGAGAAACTGGGTCAAAAACTTGTACTGCTTTTCTTTGATCTCCGTCATATCGTCGGGGAAAAGGGGGCTGAGATCCGGATCGGCTTTGACCCGTTTGTAGAACGCTTCGACCAATTTGCGCACCGTCTCGGCACCGCCGATGGCCTCATACGGCGTTTTGGCGGATTCCGTCAACGACAGCGGTTGGCTCGGTTTCATCGTCATGTGGGCGCACCTCTTTTAGGCGTTTTGTCAAGGGGTTGTCTTTCGGGTATAGTGGGGACAGATTCATCTTCATTGTACACGATTTCGCCGTTTCCTGACAGATTGCTTTCACATCAAAAACAAGACAATATTTGGGCTAGCGTGTGGGAGGGATGAGCATGACGCAACCCAACGCCGTGACGTTGCCGACGCGGGATGAAATTGACGACCGGTACAAGTGGAAGTTGGAAGATTTGTATCCGACCGACGATGTGTGGGAAGAAGAATTTGCCGCCGTTCGCCGGCTGGTCGAACAGTTTCCCCGTTTCCGCGGGCAAGTGATCGCTTCGGCCGACCAATTGCTGGAAGCCATTCAGGCGTACGAGGAAATTCATCGGCGGCTGGAAAAACTGTATGTCTATGCCCGCATGCGCAGCGACGAGGATCAATCGGTGGCCAAATATCAAGCCATGGCCGACCGGGCACAAGGATTGCACGTGCAGGCGGAAAGTGCCATGGCGTTTTTTGTGCCGGAGATTTTGAATTTGGATGAGACGCGGCTGGAACAATTTTTCCAAGAACGGCCCGAACTGCGTCTGTACAACTTTTTCCTGCAGGAAATATTGCGCCAAAAACCTTATCGGCGCTCGCCGGAAGAAGAGGAGATCATCGCCATGGCCGGGGAGTTGGCCCAGGCGCCGGCCAACATTTTCAGTGTGTTGAACAATGTCGAGATTCGGTTTCCGACCATTAAAGACGAACAAGGGCGGGAAGTAGAATTGTCCCACGGCCGCTACATAACGTTGATGGAAAGCCAAGACCGGCGGGTGCGGCGGGATGCGTTCTACGCCATGTATGACACGTACCACAAGTTCCGCCACACGTTGGCGGCAAGCCTGAATGCCGGCGTGAAAAAAGAGATCTTTTTCGCCCGGGTCCGCCGGTTTTCATCGGCGCTGGAAGCGGCTTTGTATCCCGATCATGTGCCGGTGGACGTATACCACACGCTCATCGACACGATTCACCAACATTTGCCTCTGCTGCATCGGTATATGGCGCTGCGCAAAAAACTGCTGGGTCTCGATGAGCTCCACATGTACGACCTGTATGTGCCGTTGGTGGGCGACGTTGAGATGAAGATCCCGTATGAAACGGCCTTGGAGATGGTGAAGGAAGGTTTGCAGCCGCTGGGCGAGGATTACCGGCGGGTGCTGGAGGAGGCGTTCCAAGGCGGCTGGATCGACGTCTTTGAAAACCGCGGCAAACGGAGCGGCGCCTATTCCTGGGGAGCCTACGGCACGCACCCGTATGTGTTGCTGAACTATCAGGAGAACTTGGACAACGTCTTTACTATCGCCCATGAAATGGGGCACGCCCTGCATTCGTATTATTCGGATCGGGATCAGCCGTACATTTATGCCCAATATACGATTTTTGTGGCGGAAGTGGCGTCCACGCTGAATGAAGCGTTGCTCATGGACCATCTGCTGAAGACGACCACCGATCCGAAACGGAAATTGTATTTACTGAATTACTACTTGGAGCAATTCCGCGGCACGGTGTTCCGCCAGGTGAAATTTGCCGAATTCGAGAAAATCATTCACGAGAAGGCGGAGGCCGGCGAGGCGTTGACCGCCGATGTGTTGTGCGACGTGTATTTGAATTTGAACAAGCAGTATTACGGTCCGGCCATGGTGGTGGATGAACCGATTGCCATGGAGTGGGCCCGGATTCCCCATTTCTATTCCAATTTTTACGTATACAAATATGCCACCGGGTTTTCTGCGGCCCAAGCCATTGCCCGGCACATTTTGACGGAAGGCGAACCGGCGGTCAATCGATATTTGTCGTTTTTGAAAAGCGGCGGATCTGATACGCCCATCAACTTGTTGAAAAAAGCCGGCGTGGATATGACCAAGCCGGAACCGGTGCGGGAAGCGATGCAGACCTTTAAGAAGTTGTTGGATG
The DNA here is from genome assembly GCA_017577895.1 of Bacillota bacterium. Lineage (GTDB taxonomy): Bacteria > Bacillota > Bacilli > ZCTH02-B2 > ZCTH02-B2 > Bacillus_BB. The sequence goes on along the minus strand of PKQY01000025.1, from coordinate 19,844 downwards.
AACTGGAAGAATTAGGAGCCCGCGTGGCAACTGGCGGGGATAAATGAGCGCAAAATTAGAATAGTACGAAAATATGACTGGACAAATCACCACCGGTTTGTTATAATCGGGGGGCCGCTACCCGCAACCGGAGGTGTTGCATGAGGAAACGAACAACTTGGATTGGTGCCGCTATGGCTGTTCTAGCGGTGGCCGGCATTTTCGCCGGAGTGTTGACCTTTTACGGGTCGCAGCACGAAGTGGTGCTCCACTTCAGTGACCGGGAACAGCCCGTGACGGTCAAGGCGCACGCCGCAACGCTCAGCACGTTGCTGGAAAAAGCCGGATTGGATCCGGAAGAAGTGGCGGCGCGGTACGAATGCGACCGACCGTTGGAGGCGGTCATCAATCAAGATACGCAGGTGCAATTCCGGCGTATCTACCAAGTGACGTTGACCGAAGCAGGGCAGAAGCGGGTGTATGAGACAACGCAACCGAACGTCGGCGCGTTTCTGCGTGAGCAGGGAATTTCCCTAAACCCGCTGGATGAGTTGAATGTCGAGCCTGATACTCCGATTGCGGATGCCATGCACATCGTCATTGATCGAATCGAGAAGAAATCGGAGAAGAAGAAGGAGATTCTTCCCTTTAAGACGACGTATGAAAAAGACAGTCGACTCGCCAAAGGAAAAGAGCGGGTAGAAAAAGAGGGGAAAAACGGTTACCGGGTGATTCAGCTCATCCATACCTTCAAAAACGGCGAAAAGATTCGCACAGTGCGGAAGGTGTTGGAAGAGGTACCGCCGCAAAACAAAGTTGTCCGTGTGGGGACGAAAGTCGAACCGAGGAACGAACGGTCCCGTTTGGTGGCTTCGCGCAGCAGCACCAGGGATCGGGCGGCATCATCGCGCAGCGGAACGAAGACCGTGGCGGGAATGCCGTACAAAAAGACCATTCGGGTGGTGGCGACAGCATATACCCACACGGGGCAACGGACGGCGACAGGGGTTTATCCCCGCCGGGGAACGGTGGCCGTCGATCCGAAGGTGATTCCTTACGGCACCCGGCTTTACATTCCCGGGTATGGTGTGGGCATCGCCCAAGACACGGGCAGTGCCATTGTCGGCAACCGGATTGATCTGTTCTATGAAACGGCCCGGGAAGCGTACCGGTGGGGAATGCGAACGGTAACCATCTATATCCTCGAGTAAATGGACTCGAGTCAATGGAATGATGATGGGGTGTCCCGGAAGAGCGGATTCCCCATTTTTCTTTTGCGGAAGGAGAGCAGGTGTCGCGGTTCCATGAAGGATGAAACCATCACAGCGCTGACGGATGAAGTCATCGTTGCTTTTCAACGGGCGTTGCTGGACTGGTACGGAGAACACCGACGGGCGCTGCCGTGGCGGGAGGACAAGGATCCGTACAAAATCTGGGTGTCGGAAGTCATGTTGCAACAGACGCGGGTCGATACCGTCATTCCGTATTACGAAAAGTTCATTGCACGGTATCCGACGCTGGAAGATTTGGCCCGGGCGGAAGAAGCCGATGTGCTGAAGTTGTGGGAAGGGTTAGGGTATTATGCGCGGGCGCGGAATTTGTTGCAAGGGGTGCGGGAGGTGGCCGCCCGCTACGGCGGACAAGTGCCCGACACGAAAGAAGACATTTTGACCATCAAAGGCATCGGCTCATACACGGCAGGGGCGATCTTGAGCATCGCCTATGGCCGGCCGGTGCCGGCGGTGGACGGCAACGTGCTGCGGGTCATGTCCCGGCTTTTTGCCATCGGTGAGGACATCGGCAAAACGGCGACCAAAAAACGCATCGAGGCGTTGGTGGAGCGGCTCATTCCGGCCGACGATCCGTCTTCCTTCAACCAAGGGCTGATGGAACTGGGGTCCCTCGTCTGTCTGCCCCGTTCCCCGGACTGTCCCCGTTGCCCGGTGCAACGGTTTTGTCAGGCGTATCGGGCCGGGACGGTGGAGGTGTATCCGGTTAAGGCGAAAAAGGTGCGGCCGAAACCGGTCGGTTTGGCGGCGGCCGTGTTGTGGCGGGAAGGAAAGGTGCTCATCCGCCGCCGGCCGGAGGACGGGTTGTTGGCAGGGATGTGGGAGTTTCCGACGGCGGTGTGGGACGGTTCTTTTGAACGCTGGCAGAAGCTGTCACGCAACGAAAAATTGTACTGGCTGCAAGGGCAATTGCGGGCGGCGTATCCGTTTCAGTTTTCTCAGCCGCGCTATTTGTTGCCCCTTCGCCACGTGTTCAGCCATTTAAAATGGGACGGGGAAGTGTACGAATTTCACGTGACGTCGTCGGATCTCTTTCCGGCATCCGCCGACTCCCCAGAGATGCGCTGGGTCCGGGTGGAAGATTTGGCCGATTTTGCGTTTCCCGTGCCGTACCGCAACATTGTGCGGCACGTGAGCCGTTTTTCGGAGCAAAACCTGGAGTATTGAATCGGGAATGATTGTCAGAAAGGAGAGCAAGTCAATGAAGCAAGACGAAATGCGGCGGTTTGAAGGGAAAATCGCGTTGGTGACCGGCGGCAGCCGGGGTATCGGGCGGGCCATTGCCAAGCGGCTGGCAGCGGAAGGATGCGAAGTGTACATCAACTTTTTCCGCAACCGCAAGCCGGCGGAAGAGACGGCGGCGGAAATTGAGCGGGAAACCGGGTCAAAAGTGCACCTCATCAAAGCCAACGTGGGCGATATGGAGAAACTCAAGGCCATGTTTGAAGAAATTGAAGCCACTTCCGGCGGCTTGGACATATACATTAACAACGCCGCTTCCGGCGTGCTGCGGCCCTTGATGGAACTGGAGGAAAACCACTGGGATTGGACGTTGAACATCAACAGCAAGGCGTTGCTTTTTGGCGCCCAGCAAGCGGCCCGGCTCATGGAGCGGCGGGGCGGGGGGAGAATCGTCAGCATTTCCAGTCTCGGCAGCACCCGGGCACTGCCCCATTACACCGCGGTCGGCGTGTCCAAGGCGGCGTTGGAGGCGTTGACGCGGTATTTGGCCGTCGAGTTGGCCGGCAAAAACATTGTCGTCAACGCCGTATCCGCCGGAACGGTGGATACCGACGCCTTGAAGCATTTTCCCAACCGGGAAGAAATGCTGGCGCAATCCAGGGAGAAAACGCCGGCGGGGCGGATGGTGGAACCGGACGATGTGGCGAAAGTGGTGGCGTTTTTGTGTTCCGACGACGCCTGGATGATCCGCGGGCAGACGATTGTCGTGGACGGCGGCATCTCATTGCTCTTGTCTTAAAGCGGATTCGCTTTCGGCCGCTTCTTCGCTGGCGTGCAACTGATGGATCATGAGGATGACGTGCTTCAGTTGCGTCACGTATTCTTCAGCCGACAGCACCACGGGCAACACTTCGGGGTGCTTGAGAAACTCGGAAAGCGGCAACGACGGAATGTCGGGTTTGTCGCTGCCGGGGGGAGCATCCCGAAGTTTTTTTTCAAAGAGCAGATAGATGCTTTCCTGGGCATAAGCCACTTGTTCCAGCCAGGCGACCAATGTTTCTTGCAGCGGCCGTTCCAAATTTTCCAAATTGCTCCGGTGATGTTCCGCTTTTTCGAGAAAGTGCAGCGCTTCTTGGGTCAGCCGGATCATTTCCCGGTAGACGACCAGTTTCCGCCGCTGGGAAAAGCGGCTTTTTTGGAAATGGGTGCTTTCTTCTTCCAGCAATTGATACAGTTCTTCTGCGTTTTGTTGCAACCGTTTCATTTCTTGAATGTCTTTTCGGCTTTCTTTCGCATCCCGGGCCGGATCGAGGAAAAAGCGCAACGAGACGGCAATTTGATCCATGAGCGGTTTGTGCAGCTCAAACAGTTTCTTTTCGTATTGCGGCCGGAAGAAGACGATGTTGATGACAAAGGAGGACAGTACGCCGAGCAAAATGAGGAGGAAGCGGGCCAGGCCAAATTGCAAAAATTCTTCCTGGGGCACCGTCATCATGGCCAACACGGTGACGACGGCCAAGGAAGTGCTCTTTTCGAGTTTGAGTTTTAAGATGATGCCGATGACCAGCATGACGACCATGGCGATAATGTAAGGCTCGTTCCCCAAGGCCAGGGTAAAGATCGTGGCCACCGCCGCGCCGATGAGATTGGACTGCACTTGTTCCAGTCCGTTTTTCCACGAGCGGTATACCGACGGCTGGATCGTTAAGGCGGCCGCGATGGCCGCCAATACCGGGGGTTCCAATCCCAGCCATATGCTGATGTACAAAGCCAATGCCACGGTCAAACCGGTCTTAAAAATCCGGGCCCCAAACCGCATGGCCACTTCTCCTCCTCCAGTTTCGCTAACGGGCCATAAGGGCAAACGATTCGTCTACGGCTTCCAAGGTTTGATTGACATCTTCATCCGTGTGGGCCATGGTCAAAAACCACGCTTCGAACTTGGACGGCGGCAAGTAGATGCCCCGCTCCAACATTAAGTGGAAGAAACGGGCGTACCGTTGGCCGTCGGTTTTTTGCGCGTCTTCGTAGTTTCGGACCCGATGTTCGCCAAAAAACACGGTAAACGCACCGACGACCCGGTTGATGGTGATGGGAATGCCGTGCCGTTCGGCCGATTCGAGAATGCCTTTTTCCAGCCGCGCGCCCAAACGTTCGAAGTTGGTGTACACCGCCGGGTCTTCCAACAGTTCGAGACACGCCATGCCGGCGGCCAACGACAAGGGGTTGCCGGCCATGGTTCCCGCCTGATAAGCCGGACCCAGCGGCGCCACTTGTTCCATGATGTCCCGCCGGCCGCCGTAGGCGCCGATGGCCAACCCTCCGCCGATGATTTTGCCCAGGGCCGTCATGTCCGGCTCAACCCCAAACATATTTTGCACACCGCCGTAGTGGAAGCGAAACGCGGTGATGACCTCGTCGTAAATGACCAATGCTCCCGCCTGGTGGGCCAATTCGTTGATGCCGGCCAAAAACCCCTCTTCCGGCGGCACGATGCCGAAATTGCCGACAATGGGCTCCACCAGCACTGCCGCCACGTCGTCGCCCCATTTGTCCAACGCTTCCTCTAACGCGTCCAGATCGTTGTAAGGCACGGTGATGACCGTTTCGACGATGCCGTGGGGAATACCGGCGCTGTCAGGAATGCCGATGGTGGACGGACCGGACCCGGCGGCCACCAAGACCAAATCGGAATGTCCGTGGTAGCAGCCGTCAAACTTGATGATCTTCGTCCGGCCGGTGTACGCCCGGGCCACCCGGATGGTGGTCATGACGGCCTCGGTCCCGGAATTGACAAAGCGGATGCGTTCCAGAGACGGAATGGCCGCCTGCAGTTTTTTGGCGAATTCCACCTCCAGCGGCGTCGGCGTGCCGTACAAGACGCCGTTTTCCGCCGCCTTGATGATGGCCTTTGTGATGTGCGGATGGGCGTGGCCGGCGATAATGGGGCCGAAGGCGGCCAAATAGTCGATGTAACGGTTGCCGTCCACATCCCAAAAGTATGCGCCTTGGGCCCGTTCCATGACGACCGGTATGCCGCCGCCGACCGCCTTGAAGGAGCGGGACGGGCTGTTGACGCCGCCGACGATGTATTGTTCTGCTTCCCGAAAGAGTGCTTCAGAACGGGGTCTTAAGGTCGATGACAAGTGTTGATGATGCTCGGTCATGGTTCGTTCATCTCCGTCCGTTGATTTTTTTCGGTGTGCTGTCTCTATTTTTTGCGGAACCCACTTGCTTTGTCAAAATAAAGAATTTGTGGCAAGATAAGCAAGGAAGTGGGATGTCCGTCCGAGGGGAGGTGCCGGTACATGGGCCGAACGACCCGCACGCAAGCGATCTTGGCGATTTTGGAACAGATGTATCCCGATGCCCGCTGTGAATTGAATTACCGCAATCCGTTTGAACTGCTCATTGCCACCATTTTGTCCGCCCAGACGACCGATCAGCGGGTGAACGAAGTGACGGCCGATTTGTTTCAACAATATCCGACGCCGGAACGCTTTCTCACCATGACGGAAGACGAACTGGCCGCCAAAATTCGCGGCATCGGCCTGTTTCGGAACAAAAGTCGTCACATTTTGCAAACGTGCCGCCTGCTGGTGGAACAATATAACGGCCAGGTACCCGCCGATCGGGAAGCGTTGGAATCGTTGCCCGGTGTGGGCCGCAAGACGGCCAACGTCGTCTTGAGCAACGCGTTCGGCATTCCGGCCATCGCCGTGGACACCCACGTTTTCCGGGTGGCCAACCGGCTCGGACTGGCCAACAGCGACAACGTTCGGGAGACGGAAGAGCAATTGATGCGCCGTATCCCGAAAAACAAGTGGTCCCAGGCGCACCATTGGCTCATTTGGCACGGCCGACGCATTTGCCATGCGCGCAATCCCCGTTGTACCGAATGTCCGTTGTTGACGTACTGTCCGTATGGGAAACAGCGGATGAAGGCCATCAAGACGTCGTAAAGACAGACATCAGTTCCCTGCAAGATGGTTGAAGAAGTAAGTAATAAAAGGAAAGCATCATTTTATTGACAACGTTTTGATCGATGTCATAAACTGAATTATAATGATTCTAATATCGAAACGGTTAAAAACGGAGGGTTGTCACGTGTTGCCCGAGAAAGACAGCTCTCGTGGCGCGACGCGCCGCGGGCAGCAACAGATCAATTCTGCGTTTGAAAAGTTAAAAGCGACCGGAGTGCGAATTACGCCGCAGCGTCAGGCGATCTTGGAATATTTAATCGAATCCATGAGCCATCCGACGGCCGACGAAATTTACAAGGCGCTGTCGGATCGGTTTCCCAATATGAGTGTTGCGACGGTATACAACAACTTGCGCGTGTTTAAAGATATCGGGATCGTCTCTGAGCTGACGTTTGGCGACGCGTCCAGCCGTTACGACGCCAACATCGAGCACTCCCATTATCACGTTATTTGCCGATCGTGCGGGAAAATTGTCGACTTTGAGTATCCGTATTTGGACGAGGTAGAACGGGAAGCGGCGGCCCATACCGGGTTTAAAGTGGAAGACCATCGTCTGGAAATTTACGGTATCTGCAGCGACTGTGACAGCAAAAAAGACGCGAAACAACATTGACGCGGCTTTTTGGCAACATGTTTACGTTTAGGAAGAAGGAGGAACTTGCTCCGTTTTGGACGGGGCATTTTCTTCTTCTTTTGGTGCGTATTTCGGATCAAACGTCAAGGTGACCCCGCAAAAGAGGCATTCGTCGGTCTTGCCGACCACTTTTGTCACGCGTTGACAACGGGGACACACGACTTTCGGGGCCATATTGGAAAGTGTGCCGGCTAAAATGTAGACGGCTGTGCTCAAAATGAACATGAGAATGCCCAAGGAGAGAAAGACGTAAAGGCCGGGCCGCCACAGCAGGCCAACGTACATCAATCCAATGCCCAGAAAGATCAACAACATGGCGATGGTGCGCAATTTGTTCAGTTTCCCTGAAAAGAGCATGCCAAATACCCTCCATTTCGTCATCAGTATATCACAGATGGCAGACAGTTCCCATGGTCTGCGGTTTCCTATCATTTTCGGCTGATTTTGGAACAATTTAAGGTGTTGACCTTTCACGAGACCTGTGTTAATATACCAATTGCCTCCGGGAGAAATGAAAAAAGACAAGGCCGAGGAAGAAAAGGCCTTGCATTCCAGAGGCAGCGATGTTACAATAAAAGATGTCGTTCCTCCGTAGCTCAATGGTAGAGCACCCGGCTGTTAACCGGGTGGTTACAGGTTCGAGTCCTGTCGGAGGAGCCAACTTGGAGAGATGTCCGAGCTGGTCGAAGGAGCACGATTGGAAATCGTGTAGACGCCTAAAAAGCGTCTCGTGGGTTCGAATCCCACTCTCTCCGCCATGTACTTTCAGATTTTGGCCCGTTGGTCAAGTGGTTAAGACACCACCCTTTCACGGTGGTAACAGGGGTTCGAATCCCCTACGGGTCACCATGTGGACGGTTAGCTCAGCGGGAGAGCGCTCGCCTCACACGCGAGAGGCCACTGGTTCGATCCCAGTACCGTCCACCATTTTCAAAATGCCGCGGGGTGGAGCAGCTGGTAGCTCGTCGGGCTCATAACCCGAAGGTCGTAGGTTCAAATCCTACCCCCGCAACCAAATGTGGAGCTGTGGTGAAGTTGGAGTTCACGCCTGCCTGTCACGCAGGAGGTCGCGGGTTCGAGTCCCGTCAGCTCCGCCATTTTTTTCCGGTTCGGTAGCTCAGTTGGTAGAGCAGAGGACTGAAAATCCTCGTGTCGGCGGTTCGATTCCGTCCCGAACCACCATACAGGGGCGTAGTTTAATGGTAGAACAGCGGTCTCCAAAACCGCCAGTGTGGGTTCGATTCCTGCCGCCCCTGCCAGTCAAAAGTTTGGTGTGGCGATCGTGGCGAAGTGGTTAACGCACCGGATTGTGGCTCCGGCATGCATGGGTTCGACTCCCATCGATCGCCCCATTGGGGAGTAGCCAAGCGGTAAGGCAACGGACTTTGGCTCCGTGATTCGTAGGTTCGAATCCTACCTCCCCAGCCACCATCTCGTCTTCATTGCACCAAGTGATCATATCTTGCTCGTACAAGCGGAAGTGGCTCAGGGGTAGAGCATCGCCTTGCCAAGGCGAGGGTCGCGGGTTCGAATCCCGTCTTCCGCTCCAGTTTGATCCAGGCGGCATAGCCAAGTGGTAAGGCACGGGTCTGCAAAACCCTCATCCCCGGTTCGAATCCGGGTGCCGCCTCCAATGTACATATTTCATTGGTGCTTATACATACATTAGAAACATAGGCAACCGGTTGCAGCATGAGTACAACCGGTTGCTTTTTTGTTTTCGTCATGACAGTTTTTTGCTATAGTTCTAGTTGTGGCTCCGCTTGTCTATGTATATAAAGAGTGCCAAACAAAAGAATTCGGTTGAGGGAATGCGATGGAACATTGGATTGTGGACTGGATGGAGCAGTACGGATATTTCGGGGTGTTGTTGCTCATTGCCATTGAGAATGTGTTTCCGCCCATTCCGTCGGAAGTCATTTTGACCTTTGGCGGTTTCATGACGACGTATACGAGCATGACCGTGCCCGGGGTTGTGCTGGCGGCGACGGGCGGATCGCTGGCCGGAGCGGTACTTCTTTATTGGATCGGTCGGCTGGTGGATACGTCCCGTTTGCTACAGTTCGTCCAGCGCTGGGGTCGTGTGTTGCGTTTGAAGCCTTCGGACGTCCAGCGGGCGGAAGACTGGTTTTATCGGTACGGATACTGGGCGGTGCTGTTGGGGAGAATGGTGCCGCTGGTGCGCAGTTTAATCTCCGTCCCGGCCGGCATGGCCCATATGCCTTTTGGGATGTTTTTGCTGTTGACGGCCGTCGGCAGTCTGTTTTGGAATGTCGTTCTCGTGACGTTAGGCGCCGCCTTGGGACGGTCGTGGCAGACGGTTGTCCATTATATGGAAATTTATTCCCATGTGACGTACGCGCTCCTGGGGCTGGGAATGGTGGTGCTGGTCGTTTTGTGGATGCGGCGCAGCCGTTCGGATATCGATAGGTGAGTAAGGATACAATTTCAAGAATTCATATGTTTGTGACGCAGGACGAGGTTTCATCCCTATTAAAGGAGATAGGGGACGATGGATGTCATTTTGTTGTTGAAAGCGATCATTTTAGGCATGGTGGAAGGGTTGACCGAGTACATTCCCGTTTCTTCAACGGGGCACATGATCATTGTGGATGACATGTGGCTACAGTCGGAACAGTTTTTGACCAAATACGGCGCCAATACGTTCAAGGTGGTCATCCAACTGGGCTCTATCTTGGCGGTGGTCATCCACTTTTGGGATCGGTTCATCGAATTGTTGGGACTACGTCAGATGGTCGGTCCGATGCGGCCCGGTTCGGTCGTGCGACGGCGCCGATTGACGTTGGGCAAAGTGATCGTCGGGTTGTTGCCGGCCGGAGTCTTGGGATTGGTGTTCAAAGATTTCATTGACGATTATTTGTTTTCGACAGCTACGGTGTTGTGGGCGTTGGTTTTCGGTGCGGTATTCATGATCGTGGCGGACCGGGTCGGGGCCAAGCGGCGTCGTCCGCGGGCCGAGACGGTGGACGAGGTCACGTATCGACAGGCGTTTTTGATCGGGCTGTTTCAATGTTTGTCGTTGTGGCCCGGTTTTTCCCGTTCAGGTGCCACCATCTCCGGCGGCGTGTTGTTGGGTTTGAGCCATCGGGCGGCGGCAGATTTTACGTTTATCATGGCCGTTCCGATTATGTTTGGGGCCAGTGCCGTGTCGTTGCTCAAAAACTGGGAATACATGACATGGGACATGTTGCCCTTTTTTGTCGTCGGCTTCATCAGCGCCTTTGTGTTTGCGTGGCTGTCCGTCGGCTTTTTTTTGCGGGTCATTTCCCGGGTAAAGTTGTTGCCGTTTGCCGTTTATCGTATTCTCTTGGCTTTGGTCATTTGGCTTGTTTATTTTTAATCTCATGACTCGACACAAAGAAAAGAGCCGGTTTTGTTTGCGCCGGCTCTTCTTCTTTGTTGGAGTTGGAGGGAAAGGGTTGTTTAAGAAGGAGATGCGGCATTTGATTGGTTTTCCGATTGATTGTTGGCCAGAGCTTTTTTGACCGCCGGGGCCACTACTGTTCCGAGCAGCTCGATGGCCCGCAACACTTTTTTGTGCGGCAACGTCCCGACGGTCAACTGCAACAGGAAGCGTTGGTGTCCGAAAATTTCATGTTGGAACAAGATTTTTTCGATCACTTGCTGCGGGCTACCGACAAAATCGGCGCCCCGCAACGAACAGGAAAATTCGAATTGTTCCCAGGTCATGGGGGACCAGCCCCGTTCTTGCCCCAGCCGGTCCATGACGGTTTTAAAGGCGGGAAACGCCGTGTTCATGGCGTCTTGGGACGTGTCGGCGAGAAAGCCGTGGGAGTTGATGCTCAAGGCTGGCACCGGATGTCCCGCTTGTTGCGCGGCTCTCCGATGCAATTGGGCGAAGGGAGCGAACCGTTCCGGGAGGCCGCCGATGATGGCCAACGCCATGGGGAGGCCGAGCATGCCGGCGCGGATGGCCGATTCCGGCGTGCCGCCGACGGCGACCCAGACGGGCAACGGATTTTGCAGCGGACGGGGATAGACGCCCCGGTTGTCGATGGGCGGACGGTGTTTGCCTTTCCAAGTGATGCGTTCCGACTCCCGTAATTGGAGCAACAACTCCAGTTTTTCTTCAAACAGTTCGTCGTAATCTTTCAGATCGTAGCCGAACAAGGGAAACGATTCGATGAACGAACCCCGTCCCACCATGATTTCCGCCCGGCCTTGGGAAATCAAGTCCAAAGTGGCAAATTGTTGAAACACCCGCACCGGATCGTCGGAACTCAAGACGTTGACGGCGCTGGTCAAACGAATGCGCTTCGTACGGGCAGCGGCGGCTGCCAGCAATACCGCCGGTGCCGAAACGACGTAATCGGGCCGGTGGTGTTCACCGACGCCGAAGACGTCCAGTCCGACTTGATCGGCCAATTCAATTTCTTCCAATAAACGGCGGTATCGTTCTTCTGGGCTGATCAACTGCCCCGTTTCCGGGTCGACGGTCCGTTCCCCAAAGGTGTAAATACCGATTTCCATGAGGTTGGCCTCCTTAGATGCTTTCATACCCATGTTTTCTCGAGACGTGTGAAATGTGTACCAACTTTGTCGGTAACAAGATGGTCTCTAAAAATGTACTTATTCCGAGGATATCCTACCTTTCTTGTTTGAACAACAAAGAAGTGTAGAAGAAGGACGGTCGTTCGGATTGACTTTATAAAATTATTGTTCGATAATGAGAATCGTTATCAATCAAGAAGTGTTTGGACTGATGAATGGTATTTAGGTATAAGGAGGTCGGACATGTCTAAAAAAAGATGGAGTCCGTTCAGTGTTGTACTGTTGGCAAAAGGCGGCGGAAGGCCGGGAGAAGTTGAAAGGCGTCATTGACGAAAATGCGACGGTCGGGCTGTACGAGTTGACCGACAAAGGTGAGTTGTGGATGTTTGGGGATAACGCCGGGAGAGGCGGACAGGCGGTTTACCATGCGTTACAGTTAAAAATGCCAGAAAAAGCGGCCGCCACCGGCGAGCAGGTGTTTCAGCTGTCCTTGGAAGTGTTGCCCGAATATGCTGACGATTAACGGACTTTCATACGTTTTATCCCTACGATCCCGTTACGGAACAAATTGATTTGTTCGTCGAGATGTTGTTGCAGGGTAACACTGCAAAAGGACAATGATGGGATTTGGCTGAACGGGCAAGAGAAACTTGGAGGGATTCGGATTGTTGCGCCGATTTTTTGCCTATTACCAGCCCTATAAATGGCTATTTCTTTTGGACTTTTTTTGCGCGGTTGCGGCGGCGCTGTTGGAGTTGGGTTTTCCGCTGGCCGTGAACAAAGTGGTGGACGATTTGTTGCCAACCGGCAATTGGTGGTGGATTTTTTGGGCTTGTGTCGGCTTGTTGGTCCTCTACGGGATCAATATGGGCTTGCAGTTTGTGGTTACGTACTGGGGACATATGCTCGGCATCAACATCGAAACCGACATGCGTAAAAAAATGTTTGACCACTTGCAGAAACTTTCGTTTCGCTTTTATGACAACCACAAAACCGGGGAGCTCATGTCCCGCATTTCCAACGATTTGCTGGACATCGGGGAAGTGGCGCACCACGGTCCGGAAGACTTGTTCATTGCCGTGATGACGCTCCTCGGTGCGTTCGGCTTGATGCTGCACATCAACCAGGAGCTGGCGTTGCTGATCTTTGCCGTGGTCCCGTTGTTGATCTGGCTGGCCACATATTTCAATCAAAAGATGACCGGCGCGTTTCGGCGGATGATGGCTGAGCTGGCGGGCATCAACGCCCGGGTGGAGGACAGCATTGGCGGCATCCGGGTCGTCCAGGCCTTTGCCAACGAAGAATATGAAAAAGAATTGTTTGCCGAAAACAACCGCCGCTATCGAAACGCCAAACTGCGGGCTTACAAGATTATGGGATGGAGTTTTTCCGCCAACTACATGCTGATGCGGTTCATCACCGTATTTGTTTTGTTGAGCGGCACGTGGTTCGTCATTCATGGAAAGTTGAGCTACGGGGAATTTCTCGCTTTTTTGCTGTTGACCAACGTGTTTTTAGGCCCCATCCAGAAAATCAACGCCATCATCGAGATGTATCCCAAGGGAATCGCGGGGTTTAAGCGGTATCTGGAAATTTTGGACATCGAGCCTGACGTGACCGATGCGCCGGACGCCGAGGAATGCGGCCCGATTCGGGGGGAGATCCGGTTTGAAAATGTGACGTTCGGATACGAACCGGACAAGCCCATTTTGCAAAACGTGAACTTGTCCATCCGATCCGGCGAAACAGTGGCCATTGTCGGGCCGTCGGGAGCAGGAAAAACGACGTTGTGCAGTTTGATCCCCCGTTTTTATGACGTGACAGAAGGCCGCATCACCATTGACGGAAAGGACATTCGCCAGTTGAAGTTGGCGTCGTTGCGGCGGCAGATCGGCATTGTGCAACAGGACGTTTTTCTCTTTTCCGGCACCATTCGGGAGAACATCGCCTATGGTCGGCTGGATGCGTCGGAGGAAGAAATTTGGGAAGCGGTGCGACGGGCGCAGCTGGATGATTTTATCCGTTCGCTGCCCCAAGGGTTGGATACGGTGGTGGGCGAACGGGGCGTCAAGCTTTCTGGCGGACAGAAGCAACGCATCTCCATTGCCCGGATGTTTCTCAAAAACCCGGCCATTTTGATTTTGGACGAGGCGACTTCCGCGCTGGACACCGAGACGGAGGAAGCCATCCAACAGTCGCTGGCCGAATTGGCGAAAGGTCGCACAACCTTGATCATCGCCCACCGGTTGGCGACGATCCGAAACGCGGATCGGATCGTCGTCTTGACCGAGAAGGGCATTATCGAAGAGGGGGAACACGACGAATTACTGCTGAGCGGGGGACTTTACAGTCGGTTGTACAAAGCCCAGTTCGGCACCTAATTGGCGTTTCATCCCCTTTTTCATTCACTTCGTCGTCGTTCATTCATTGGTTCAGCAGGCGGACGAGATCGTCCATGACTTGTTGGCCGGCGATGGCACCGCTGTAGAGCCAACTGCTGTCGGAACTGATTTCATACACCCGGTTTTCTTTGACAGCTGGAAGATGTTGCCAAACAGGCGCTTCCAGCATTTCTTTATTTCCGGGACTGTTGCTGTTGACGAGGAAAATGTAGTCCGCGTCCAGTTCGGCCAACTTTTCCAGCGAGACCGGGTTCCACGATGCCTGGGCGTATTCCCCGATTTCCGTCACGAGCGCCGGGGGTTGCAAACCTAAGTCACCGTACAGGACGGCGCCGGATGCCACCTGTGGGCTGACGGTGTAGAACGATTTTTGGATCAGCCACAATACGGCGACTTTTTTACCATCAAGAATAGGACCGATTTTTTCTTTCGTTTCCGCCACTTTAGCGTCGTATTCGGCCAGCACGTGTTTCGCTTGTTCTTCCCGGTTCAGCAATTCGCCGATTTTCAGCAATGTTTTCCGCCAGTCTTGGGTCAGCTTGTCGCCTAATACGAACGTCGGCGCGATTTTGGAATATTGTTCGTACTTGCCTTTGTCCACTAGTCCTTCAGAGCCAATCAGGATCAAGTCCGGCTCAAAGCTCAGCACTTCTTCCAACGGCAAATCGTAGTTGATGGTCGGAATGCCTTCCAGACCGGCCGACTGCAAATATTCTTGCTTTCCGTTGGCGACGGTCCATTGCGCTGCCGGTTGGATGCCCAAGGAAAGCAGATGATCTTCCAAGTAAGGGGCGATGATGCGTTTGGGATTAGCCGGAATGGTGACGGAATGGCCCAGTGCGTCGGTGAAGGTTCGGTTGTTTGTCGACGGCGCTACATGATTTTCGGAAACATTTTCCGATGGATGTTGGTTGTTCGTCCCGTTGACATCCGACGTGTTTCCGGATGGATGACCACAAGCGGCCAAGAGCAAGGAAAATGTCAATATGAAAGCGATGGTTAAGGCCAAGGAGCGTCTTTTCTGCGAATGGGTATGCAATATTCATCCCTCCGTTGGTTAGGAATGTTCCCCTGTTCGTGTTGAACAACGCAAATAATGATAATCATTCTCAATAAAAAAGTCAAATGATGTCCAGTCCCGGCCCAAGAACAGGCAGCCACGGCCGAAGAAATAGCGGCTTTGTTTTTGTTGATATTGATAATCAATATCGTTCTCAGTATGATAATGCTGTGACGAGGCTTTTTGATCAAAACCATTGTCGAAAGTTTGACAAAGTGACTCATAAGGGTGAATTTCACTGACTAAGGATGAACCTCCATGGAGATTTCCAATCAGAAAGTGAAAGTGAATAGTCGGCCCGTCACCGCCACGATCGTGCTGGCGGCGGGTCTGTTGGCCGTGGCACTGAGCATTGGCTGGTCGGTCTCGGTGGGTGCGGCTGACATTCAATTGGGAACTGTTTGGGAGGCGGTTTTTCGTTTTAATCCCGATTTGACCCAGCATCAGATCATCCACGAATTGAGACTTCCGCGGGTGCTGGCGGCTGTCCTTGTCGGGGCTTGTTTTGCGGTGGCCGGTGCGTTGATGCAGGGGATGACCCGCAATCCGTTGGCCGATTCCGGTTTGCTCGGGTTGAATGCCGGAGCCGCATTCGCCCTGGCCCTTTGCTTTGCTTTTTTTCCCGGTCTTCCGTACCCGTATATCATCTTGTATTCCTTTGTCGGAGCGGCGTTGGGAGCCGGTTTGGTGTATGGGATTGGCTCCTTGTCGAGACAACGTTTGACGCCGATCCGGTTGACACTGGCGGGAGCGGCGGTGAGCGCGCTGTTGGTGGCCTTGAGCGAGGGCATTGCTATTTATTACCGGGTCGGACAGGACATGGCGTTCTGGTATGCCGGCGGCGTGGCGGGTGTGACATGGTCGCAGCTAAAGTGGATGGCGCCGCTGGTGGCGGGGGCGCTGACGGGTTCCCTGCTGATTTCCCGTTCCATAACGCTCCTCAGCCTTGGTGATGAAGTGGCCACAGGCTTGGGAGAGCGGACGGGACGGGTCAAGACGTTGGCCATCTTGAACGTTCTGGCACTCGCCGGCGCAGCGGTTTCCGTGGCCGGGCCCATCAGTTTCATCGGCCTGATGGTTCCCCATATCGCCCGTTTTTTGGTCGGTGTGGATTACCGATGGATCATTCCCAGTTCGGCGGTGTTGGGAAGTTTGTTGATGGTTTTGGCCGACATGGGAGGACGCATCCTGAACCCGCCCTATGAAACGCCGGTGGGAACCATCATCGCTTTATTGGGTGTTCCTTTCTTCCTCTATTTGGCCCGCCAAGAGAGGAGGAACTTGTGATGGAGACCGTCAACTCCACCGTCGGACGCCGGAAGGCCGTCCGGGCAACCGTCGTCTTGAGCGTATTGGCTTTGCTCATTGTGGTCATGTTTGTCATTAGCATGAACACCGGTTACATCCGCCTGTCTCCGTTGGATGTGCTGAAGACGTTGTTCGGTGCCGGTTCCGGGAAGCAAGAACTCATTTTGTTTTCATTCCGCCTGCCCCGTATCGTCATCTCTGTCCTGATCGGAATGGGACTGGCTGTTTCGGGCTGCATTCTGCAGGGACTTTCTCGCAACGCCCTGGCGGACCCCGGCATTTTGGGCATTAACGCCGGTGCGGGATTGATGGTCATCTTGTTCATCTCGTTTTATCCGACGAATGATGCTGTGCCCGTGATGATGCTGCCGTTTCTCGCATTCGTCGGCGCGGCCTTGACGGCCGCCCTCATTTACGTGCTCGCCTTCAAGAGGAATGAGGGGCTTTTGCCGACCCGACTCGTGTTGACCGGTGTCGGCGTGGCGGCGGGGATCAGCGCGGCCATGATCGTGTTGACCATCAAGCTGGATCCGGATCGTTATCAATTTGTTGCTACCTGGCTGGCGGGGAGCATCTGGGGGACAGACTGGAAGTTTGTGTTGGCATTGCTTCCGTGGCTGTTGGTGTTGCTTCCTTTTGTCTATTACAAAGCCGGGGTTCTCAATGTGTTGAATTTGGGCGATCAGGTGGCCACAGGGCTCGGTGCTCCCATTGAAAAGGAGCGGCTCATGTTGCTGGCGGCGGCGGTCGGCCTGGCTGCCTCCTGTGTCGCCGTCAGCGGTGGTATCGGTTTTGTCGGATTGATCGCGCCCCACTTGGCGCGGCGGTTGGTAGGCCCGAAACACGAATATTTGATACCCGCATCGGCTTTAACCGGCGGATTGCTGTTGATTGTTGCCGATACGTTAGGTCGTTCTGTCTTTCAACCGGCGGAAATTCCCGTCGGTATCGTGGTGGCGGTCATCGGTGCGCCGTATTTCTTGTACTTGCTGGCCACCACCAAAGGTTGATAAAAGTTGCGAAGGGGGAGACGTATGGATCGGCTCCAAACGCAACAGTTGTATATCGGATATGGGGACACGTTGATTGTGAAGAATTTGAATTTGCGCATTCCGACGGGCAAAATAACGGCCCTGGTCGGTGCCAACGGTTCCGGCAAGTCCACGATTTTGAAAACCATGGCCCGGATCATGAAACCCAAAGCCGGAGCTGTTTTATTGGATGGAAAGGCCATTCACAGTCAATCGACGAAAGAAGTGGCCAAGCAACTGGCGATATTGCCGCAAAATCCGACAGCGCCCGAAGGACTTACGGTGTTTGAGTTAGTTGGGTATGGACGGTTTCCCCATCAAAAAGGATTCGGCAGTTTGACCGGGGAGGATCGGGAAATCATTCGCTGGGCCATTCAGGTGACGGGTTTGGAGCCCTTTGCCGATCAGCCCGTGGATCAGTTGTCCGGCGGGCAGCGTCAGCGGGCCTGGATCGCCATGGCGTTGGCCCAGCAGACCGACATTTTGTTTTTGGATGAGCCGACCACGTATTTGGATATGGCGCACCAGCTGGAAATCTTGCAATTGCTCCAGCACTTAAATGAGGCTGAGAAAAGGACTATTGTCATGGTGGTTCACGATTTGAACCATGCCACTCGCTACGCACACCACATGGTGGCCATCAAAGCAGGGACGGTGGTCAGCGAAGGTTCTCCCCAAGAAGTGGTGACCCAAGACATGTTGCGGGAAGTGTTCGGCATCGAGGCCGACATCCTGACCGACCCCCGCACCGGCGTCCCGCTGTGTATCCCGTATGGCTTGGCGGCAAATCGGGAGAAACGGACGACGCCGGCTGACGAGGAACGGATGGCCGAGGTCGTTGCACGGGAGCCGGCAATGGTGGATCGGTAGTTTATATAGAAACCAGTTGAGACATCTTTGGTTGAGCTCCAGGACATGGATGTCCATGGGCATATTAAACATAAAGAGCAGATTACGCGTACCAAAGGTGGAAAAGACAAACCTTGGACCGAAAGAAGACAGTGGGTCATCCAGGAGCTGAACCGGTTTTTAAAAAGAAGACATTCATCAATACGAACAACTGATTTCCCGGGCCCGGGTTCCAGAACTGAAAGACTTGTTGCAGCAGTTGAAACAGCACGCCAAGCTGGGCGTGCAGAAAATCGCAGAGCGCATTCAAAACTTGGGCAGTGTGCCGGTGATGACGTGGGGGTCATGTGCGAAATACGGGAATGGATGTAAAAATTCCAAAAGGGGTCCTGGGACCCACGAGACATTTTGCACGATGCACTGGTGGGTGAGAACAAATACTGCATCCATTTCTCGCACGAGATGGTAGCGAGCAACTTGGAGGAGGAAAGTGCGCGTCTTGTGGATACGATCTTGGAGGAAGATAAACAGCGTGTTGAGCAGTTGAAAAGCAGTTGCAGGTGTTGTCGATTTAATTCTAGCTGTAGAAGACTTGTCACTTGAGTTTATTTATTTTTCTCCACAATGTTGTTCTGCTAATACCTAACATACGTGCAGCTTTTTCTTTGTTACCGTTGCATTGTTTGAGTACTTCATGGATAATTTTTTCTTCCACCATATCTAACTGATCCTGTAATGTTTTTTGAACGTGTCTGTTTGTTTGTAAAGAACCAGGATATAACGCTTTTTGAATTATTCCAACAAAATCTATTTCATTGTTACTTTTATTTTGATAATTTGCAATGAATCTTTCTACGACATTTTGTAATTCCCGTATGTTACCTGGCCAATGATAAGTACATAAATGTTCCCAGAAGTCATCGCTTAAATGTTTAATTATATCTCCGTATCCTTTTTCTTCTAAAAAATGTTGCACCAATAAAGGTATGTCTGTCAAGCGTCTGAGAAAATGACATGTTAATTGTTCTGTGAAAATGTCAGGTATAATGCCTGACCGGGCATTCAAGATTGTCCGAAATATCTCCACTTCCGTCAAGGGTGGCCGATAAATCGGCCATCGTCTTACGACGACGGCTTCGCCGCCCTTGACGTTCGTGTTGCTATTTCAGATGCAGTTTACAAGCCAGTCAGGCAAAAGGTTGGGTTTAACCTGGCTTGCTTGCAGAGTCCCCGTCAGCTGTGCTACGCTTGCCTTGAGTTGTTTGTTTTCTGGAGAATGATACTCTCCAGGGGTGATTGGCAGCGGGCTTGCGTGGTGGCGCAAGTACCGTTGCTTTTTTTATTGGCGCCGTTGTGACTTGAATTTCCGGTGCTTCCACGCATGGCCACGCACACCCTTGATGCCACACCCATACTTGTCCCTGCATACCAATGCGTACTTCCACAACGTCTTTGGCTTCCCAACGAGGCACACCAGCCCCTGGTTTTGGCATGTAACGTTTGCCATTGTAAGAAAACGTTTGGCCTGCATTGATCCGACGATATTCACGACGGGCAAAGATATGTTCCAAAGGCACATGGGGCAGTGGGCGAT
>PKQY01000096.1 GCA_017577895.1 Bacillota bacterium | reverse complement strand
ATCTCGCCCGCCGTCGACTTCTTAAAGCCGCCGCCAGTTCCCGAAAAGCCGACGGTGACGTTCACACCGGGATATTCGTACATAAATTCTTCCGCCACCGCTTGCGAAATTGGATAGACGGTGCTGGAACCGTCAATGCGGATCGTGCCGGACAGCGACTCGCCATTCCCGTCGCCCTGGGATGCACCCCCGCATCCGGTCAACAACAATGCCAACGAGAGTCCGGCCGTCACCAGCCATCCTGCACGTCGAAACCGCTTCACCTACGTTTCCCCCTTACCGTGTGTCCATGGGTGATGTTCCACTTCCACTATATCAACCATTTGTAAAGGGGAATTGAACGGATTGTAAAGATTTTGTGAAGGCCGTCCTCACCCGGTGACAAACCATTGGATGACAAGAAGCGCCCCCAGGCCCGGCAACCCTAGAAAGCCGGCCACCGCGGCAGTAAACACATTGATGGGCAGCTGAAGCGCCCACCAACTGCCCACCACATTCCACACAAACAACAGCAACGCCCCCAAAACCAGCTGCACCCCACACCGGATCAGCCACCACAAGCCGACCCGGAACACCGGCACGAACCATAACACGACAAGGGCAACGGCACACGCCAGGACCCACCCACTGCCACCCGTCATCGACTATTCCCCCTGCGGCCGAAAACGGGACACGTTGATCCCCACCAATTTGCCCAACTTGTATAAGTACATGTATTTCGCTTCCGCCGCCTTAAACGCATAAATGGAATAATCAATGAGGTCGGGGGTATCCATCTGATTGAGCATATCTTGGGCCAGGAGCCATTCCCGATGAGCTTTTTCAATTTCCTGGAGGAGGCGTTTCTTGTCTTCTTCCGTCCATTCGTCCCTTCGGATCATGGCCGACATCCCGTACAACATATTCCCCTCTCCCCTTCGCTTTTCCTTATTAGTATGTAAGCGACGGAAAAGGAGATTATGACAAGCTTTCAGATTTCTCGGCGGCCTTCCAACGCTTTGGTCAACGTCACCTCGTCGGCGTATTCCAAGTCGGCCCCCACCGGCAGCCCGTGGGCGATGCGCGTGATTTTAATGCCGAACGGCTTGACGAGCCGGGCGATGTACATGGCCGTGGCTTCCCCTTCGACGGTCGGGTTGGTGGCCAAAATCAACTCCTGCACTTCTTCCGAACGGAGCCGCTCCAGCAGTTCCGCCAGCCGAATGTCTTGCGGCCCGATGCCTTCCAAAGGCGAAATGACGCCGTGGAGCACGTGGTACAAGCCGCGGTACTCCCGCGTCCGTTCCATGGCGATGACGTCTTTCGGGTCTTGCACGACGCAAATGACCGAGCGGTCCCGCTGTTTGTCCTGGCAAATGGGACACGGATCCACGTCCGTGATGTAACCACAGATCGAACAGGGGGAAAGCGTCTCTTTCACTTCCAGCAAAGCGGATGCCAGATCGCGAACGTCTTTTTCATCCATGCTCAGCACAAAAAAAGCCAAGCGTTGGGCAGTTTTCGGTCCAATGCCTGGCAAACGCATAAACCCCTCGATTAACTTAGCAATGGCTTGCGGATATGTGATCATCAACCTCTCCTCTTTAGAACAACCCCGGGATGTTCAAACCGCCAGCGATTTTTCCCAAGTCACTGGCAATGGCTTCATCGACTTTTTTCAAGGCATCGTTGGCAGCAGCGGTAATCAAATCCTGCAACATGTCCACATCGTCGGGATCGACCGCTTCCGGTTTGATGATGACTTGTTGCACTTCTTTTTTGCCGTTGACGATGACCGTGACGACACCGCCGCCGGCCGTGCCTTCAAACGTACGCTGGGCCAACTCTTCCTGCGCCTTTTCCATCTGGGCCTGCATCTTCTTGACTTGCTTCATCATCTGATTGAAATTTTTCATGGCTTCACCCCCTGTTCCTTTTAATCTCCACCAAGTCCCCGAACCATTCTAGCGCTTTGCGCACCACCGGGTCATCCTCCGGCTTCGGACTTTGGCCGGCCGTCTCGTTGTCAGCCTTGGTGGCAGCGCTGTCCATCCCTTCCCGTTGCAATTGCTCCCACTCCGCCTGCATCACGGTCAAAAACGTCGCCGGTTCCCCCAGCACTTCCCGCATCACCGCTTC
>PKQY01000024.1 GCA_017577895.1 Bacillota bacterium | reverse complement strand
AACGGATACGGACATCCGGGCTGCTTCGGATTGATGACGGCGTCCGCTTCCGGCAACTCCGGCGGCGGTTCGTGGTGATCGGTGACGATGACCGTCATGCCGAGCTGCCTCGCCAGCGCCACCGCATCCCGGTGACTGATGCCGGTGTCGACCGTGAGCAACAGTTCTACACCGCGGGCAGCCAGTTGACGGATGGCTTCGGGGTGCAGGCCGTAGCCTTCCCGGAACCGATCCGGAATGTAGACGTCCACATCGGCTCCCAACCACCGCAAGGTGCGGACCATCAACGCCGTGCTCGTCACGCCGTCGGCGTCGTAATCGCCGTAAACGGCGATACGCCGCCCCTCTCGCACCGCCTCCTGCAGGAGAGCCACCGCTTCAGCCATGCCCTTGAGGTCAAACGGGTCGCCCAGCTGCTCCCGGGACGGATGAAGAAAGGCGGCCATTTTTTCCGGCGTGTCCAAGCCGCGGGCCGCCAACAACGAGCGGATGACCGGATGTATCGCCGCCGTTGACGAAGCGGTCGGCCCGTCCGCCGCTGTCGAAAAGCGGCGCAGCCAACGGGTTCTGGCCCGTAACATCGTCCCAATTCCTCCCTTCGACGACCTGCGGTACGACACTGCACGGGCGTATAACCCCACAACGGCTATGGCCCGTGACGGAACGCTCCGCTTTAAGATGCCGCCGCCGGTTTTTGCTTGCGCAACTCCCGCACGCGCCACAAATACCACAGTTGGCTGGCGATAAACAGGGAGGAATATCCGCCGCTCACTAAGCCGATGAGCATCGCCAAGGAAAAATTCCGAATGCTGTCGGGACCGAAGAAGAACAAGGCCGCCGCCATGAAAATGACGGTGATGAGGGTGTTGATGGAACGGGCCAGCGTTTGCCGGATGCTGTCGTTGACCAGCCGTTTGTAATCGTCGGCGGTTTTTAACTTATATGTCTTCATGTTTTCCCGAATCCGGTCAAAAATGACGATGGTGTCGTTGATGGAGTACCCGACCACCGTCAGCACGGCGACGATGAACGTCAAATCCACTTCCAGCCGGAACAGCGCAAAAAAGGCGATGACCATCAACGCGTCGTGCAGCAGTGAAATGAGGGCCGCTACGGCAAAACGATACTCAAAGCGGAGCATGACGTAGACGGCGATGCCGACCGATGCGGCCAACACCCCGATCATGGCCTTGCGGGCCAGTTCTTTTGCGAAGGTCGGATCAACGGTGCTTTCCTGAATGTTGGCTTCTTCCCCGTATTTGGCCTGCAACGCTTGCCGCAGCGCCGCCAGCCGTTCTTTGCCGATCTCTTCCTCAAAGCGCATGATGACGTACTGGCCTTCCGACGCCAGTTGGGTCGTGCTGGGCGTCAGCCCGTGCTCTTGAACGAAGGCGGCCATTTCCTCCTGGCTGACCGGCTGTCCCACGTGAAAGTCGAGCCGCGTCCCCCCGCGGAAGTCGACGCCGAGATTCAGGCCGAAAAAAGGCAGGACGGCAAGCCCGACGATTAAGATGACGCCGGAGACGAGAAAGTACCACTTCCAATGTTGGACGAAATCGAGATTAAAGTTCACGGATTTCCTCCTCCTTCACGCCGAAGTACCACGGCTTCACACCGATCCCCGCGCGGATGCACTGGTGCAACAACAGGCGGGAAATCCAGACGTTGGTCAAAATGCTGAGGAGGATGCTCAAGATCAACGTCGTGGCAAAGCCGCGCACCGAACCCGTTCCGATATAGTAAATCACGACTGCCGCCACGATGGTCGTGATGTTGGCGTCCAAAATCGTCGCCAACGCACGCCGCGAACCGGCCCGAAACGCCGACGGAATGCTCTTGCCGATGCGGATTTCTTCCTTGATGCGTTCGGCGGTGAGTATGTTGGCGTCCACCGCCATGCCCAGCGCCAAAATAAACGCGGCAATGCCGGCCAGCGTCAAGGTCACGCCCAACAGCTGGAACAACAAGAGCAGTAAGTATGTATAGATGAGCAGAGAGATGTTTGCCACCAAACCGGGCAGCCGGTAATACACGAGCATGAAAATCAAGACGGCGATGCCGCCGATGATCCCGGCCCAAATCCCCAGTTCCAGCGACCGCTGCCCCAGCGAGGCGCCGACACTTTGCGCCTGCAGCTCCACCAAATTGACCGGCAAGGCGCCGGCGTTCAGCAAATCGGCCAATTCCTGGGCTTCCACAATGTCCCGTTGTCCCTCGATGGTGGCAATACCGCCGGTGATGCGTTGTTTCACCACCGGAGCCGTAATCAGTTCTTCGTCCAAGTAAATGCCGATGGGCTGTCCGACATACCGCCCCGTAATGTCGGCGAATTTCGCGGCGTCTTTCAGCTTCACCTGCACAATGGCCTGGTTGGTGTATTGGTCAATGCCGGCTTGGGCTCCGCCTTCCACCAAATCGGCGCCCGAGAGGAGTACCTCGCCGGTGGCCATGTCCCGAAACGTCAACCGGGCCGGCCGCCCCAACAGTTCCCGGGCCTTGTCTTGATCTTCTACACCGGCCAACTGGACGCGAATCCGGTCCTTGCCTTCCGGGAAAAAGTTGGGCTCGGCCACGCCGATAACGTTCACCCGCCGCTCCAGCGCCGCGATGGTCTGGTTAATGACCTCCGGCGTGACGGCCTGGCCCTCCGACACAGGCTGAACTTGGTACAAAATTTCAAACCCCCCTTGCAAATCCAGACCGAGCGTAATGCCAGTCAGGACCGAGGGGGTGGTGACGATCATGCCTGCAAATATGACAACCAATACTCCCAAGAGTAAGAACGCCCTTCCCGCACGCACCTTCATTCCCATGGCCCTCCTTTTGTCCAACAGAACCATTGTACCGTGGACAAAAAGTGGAGTCAATCAACGCGGCTTACGGGCGCTGGGCTGTTTACGGTGCTCCGGTATTGGTGCTCCAGTATTACCGGCGGTAAAGCGCCTTCATCAAATGGTTCATGAGCTGGTTCGGTTTGAGGGACAAAATGGCATTGGCCATTTGATGCAAGTGCAACGCGCCGCTCTTTCGCGCCTCTTCGGCCACCAATTCCCAAATCTCGTCGGCTTCCACCCGTTCGTATCCCCATAAGGGCAGCTCTGCAGACTTGATCTCACACAATGGTGCCAGCCGCTCCTTCAGCGTCGCAAGGTACGCCTCCACATCCTCTCCCCAAGGCGTCTCGTCCGCTTCATCCCATTCTGCGGAGGCGGCATCGCCGAATCCGGCATCGTCTGCTTCCGCCGTACGGACGGCTTCTTGCATGTCCGCGCCAACCGGTTCTGGTGGGTTCCGGTCGACGGCCTCTTGCCGGCTCGCGGGTTCATCCGGTTCGGTGAAGCGTGCTTCTTGTTCCGTCAACGTCTTATCGTCGCCCCCCGTCATCTCCGTCGCTCCTTCCCGTCCTTTCCTTTCCACCCACTTATTCCACATTCCGAGGATAAAATCCTGCCGTCACTGCATAGCTTGGTATCGACGGTTGTCCAAATGAACAAAAAGAGGGGCATCCTTATGCGACAGACATTTTTCAAGGGAACGCTCATCATCCTCGCGGCCAGCTTTGTGACGCGCATTCTCGGCTTCGTCTACCGGATTTTGTTGTCCCGCATCATCGGCGCCGAAGGGATGGGACTGTACCAAATGGCCTATCCTACTATCACCGTCGCCGTCACGCTGGTCACCGGCGGACTGCCCGTCGCCATCGCCAAACTGGTGGCCGAAGCAGAGGCCCGCGGGGAACCGGAAAAAATCCGCACCATCCTGCGGCAAAGCCTGGCGGCCGTCGTCGCCTTGAGCCTCCTTTGCGTCGGCGGCATGGTGCTCGCAGCTCCGGGCTTGACCCGCCTGCTCAACGATCCCCGGGCCCACATCGTCATCTTGGCCATGATTCCCGTCTTGCCCGTCACCGGCGTGGCCGCGGTGTTGCGGGGGTATTTTCAAGGAAAACAAAACATGATTCCGTCGGCCTTGTCCGTCACCGTCGAACAAGTGGCGCGCATCGCCTTGAGCATTTGGCTGGCTTGGCATTGGTTGCCCTATGGTATCGCCTACAGCGCCGCCGGGGCCATGTTGGGCATGGTAGGGGGCGAATTGTGTGGACTGTTGTCCCTCTTTTGGCAATATCGGCGGCAAAGCAAAACGATGCGCCCGTCGAGGACGGCCTTGACGGCCACAGAAAAGGCCGCCGCCTTTTCCGCGCTGGTGCAACTCAGTGTCCCCATTACCGCCAGCCGCCTTGTCGGAACCATCTCCTACTTTCTGGAGCCGATACTGGTGGCGCAAAGCTTGGCCATCGCCGGCATCGCCTACACCCAGGCCACCGGCATGTACGGCCAGTTGGCAGGAATGGCCATCCCCTTGTTGCTCTTTCCGACGGTGCTCACCTACGCCTTGTCGGTTTCCCTGGTGCCGTCGGTTTCGGAGCTGGCCGCTTTCCGCAACACGGCCCGCATTCGTCAACGGGTACGCCAGTCCATGCGGCTGGCTCTGTTGGTCGGGGTCCCCTTCTCGTTGTTGTTGACGGTGTTGGCCGAACCGGTTTGCGGCCTCGTGTACGGCACGCCGGAAGTGGGCCGCCTCCTGCAACTGATGGCCCCTTTTTCCCTTTTCTTGTATTTTCAGGGGCCGCTCAACGCCACCTTGCAAGGACTGGGACAGGCCCGGGCGGCCATGTTCAATTCGTTGGCCGGCGCCGTGTTGAAGTTCGTGGCCATTGTGATGCTGGCCACCCGGCCGTCACTGGGCATCGTCGGCGTCGCCATGGCCATCGTCCTCTCTTTCGTCGGGGTCACCGTCCTCCACTGGATCAGTGTTTCCCGCCGCATCGGCTGGACCTTGAATGCGGCCGACTTCCTGAAAGTCGGTGCCAGCTGCGTCGGGATGGGCGCTTCGCTGCAGCTCATGTGGCCGTTGACGGTCCACTTGCCGCCGCTGTCCCGGCTTGTCGTCCTGATCGGTGTCGGCTTCGTCAGCTACGGGGCCGCACTGCTCATCACCGGTGCCGTCACCCAACGGGACGTGGCCCGGCTGCCGATCATCGGCCCGAGGGTTTCCCGCTGGTTTTAAATGTCCGGCGGGGGCGGCGTCTTCCGATCCCGGGCATCGACATGGATGCGGCCATACCGGTCCACACTGGCAAAAAACACGTCGCGGAAGTCTTTGCAGCCGTGGCGGCGCACTTGTTCCCGCAGCCAAAACCGATTTTGTCCGATGCGTTCCAAATTCCGGTCCAAGACCCGCCCATCCATGATGAGGGGAATAGCCAAGCCGTCATCGGGCAACTCCGATTCCAAATCGGCCCGCACGAGGGGCTGCTTTTCCGGTTTGAGCAGCACGTTCAATTTTCCCGACGGCTCCAACACCGCCATCTCCACATCGGCCACGTTAAACACTTGGTTTTCCCGCAACTGGCTGAGCAGATCGTCCAAATTGTAGCGATGCTTGGTCAATTCGTCTTCCCGGATGTTGCCGTCGGCGATGAGGATGGCCGGCTTGCCGTCGACCACATCCCGGATGCGCTTGCTGCGCATAAACACGTAGGCGAACACCACTTGCGTCAACACGAGCGTGGCGATGGGGATGACGGCAGTCATGAGCGGTTTGTTTTCTTCCACCGCCACCGAGCCCAGTTCGGCGATCATGATGAAAACCGCCAAATCCAACACCGTCAACTTGCCGATTTCCCGCGCCCCCATGAGCCGAATCATGAGCAGGATATAAAAGTAGATGAACAGCGTGCGCAAAAAAAGGCTGACCCAGTCTTCCATCGGTGAAACCTCCTTCATCCGTTCTCCCACCGACAGATTACCTGTAGTGTCAGCCCAACATGGGAAAGTATGTCTGTAAACTACAGCCAGCCACGCCGTTTGAACCAGAGCAGCATGCCGCCGGTCATGACCAGCATCATGGCGAGAATGGCCCACAACGCCCACCGCGTTTCGGCATACGGAATGACGACGTTCATGCCGAAGACGCCGGTGACGAACGACAGCGGCAAGACGATGGTGGAGATGATGGTCAGGATGCGCATGATCTCGTTGGTCTTGGCCGAGGTGAACGACGAATACGTTTCCAGCGCGCCGTTCACAAGATCGCGAAACGTCTCGGTGGAATCGGTCAGCCGCTCCAAATGGTCCGCCAGGTCGATGAAGTAGGGCAGGTTTTCCTCTTGCACCGGAAACATAAACTGGCCGTTCGTATAGGAAAAAATGCGCCGTTGCGGCAAGATGACGCGGCGGATCAAAATCAACGTCCGCTTCAGGGCTAAAAATTCGTCGATGATTTCTTCCAATTCTTGATCAAACATTTCGTCTTCCAGTTCGTCGACGCGGATGCTCAACCGGTCCATGACGGGGAAATATTCGTCGGTGATGCCGTCGACGATGCTGTACAGCAAATAGTCGGCCCCTTTGTTCATGTATTCCGTGCTTTTGAGGCAGATGGACGCCAACCGGCCAATCGGTTTCAGTTGGTGGCGATGGATGGTCACCAAGTAATTGGGACCGAGGAAAATGTTCAATTCCATCGTCGTGATCTCATCGTCACTTTCCTCATTGTAACGCAGCGCATGGACGACAAAAAAATAATAGTTGTCGTAACGGTCTACTTTTGCCCGCGGACTGATGTGCAGGCAGTCTTCGATGGCCAGGGGGTGGAAGTTGAAGAGTTTGGCCACGTACTGCAATTCGTCGCCACCCACGTCATACAGATCGATCCAGAGCAAATCGTCGGGTGACTGCAACAGCCGATCCAATTCTTCCAGGTTGACATCGTGTTCCATCCGCTGCTCCGAATGGTTGTAAAAGTACGTCTTGATCATGGGACGGTCACCTCGCTTGCCGTAACAGTTCCCATACCGCCCAATCCCGATCATAATCGACTCCTGCCTGCGCATATGCATGGACTAAAACGCAGGAGGTGGATCACGATGGAAAAAAACACGTTCACCCCGATGCTTTGGGGCATCGTCTACACCATCGCCATCGTCTTAGCCGGTTCGCTCATCATCGCGTTGCTGTTGGAATGGACCACATTTTCCGAATCCCAAGTGCCCCTCATCATGTACGTCATCAACGGCATCGCCTTGCTCTTTGGCGGGTTTATCGCCGGTCGCCGTTCCTCGACGCGGGGATGGCTCAGCGGCGCTTTGAGCGGTCTCGGTTACGGCTTGTTGATGCTCCTCATCGGCTTCTTGGCCTTTGACATGCCGCTTCAAGCACCCGCCGTCGCTTTTCTCGCCATTGCCGCTTTGCTCAGCGCCTTCGGCGGTATGCTCGGCATCAACACGGCCCGCTAACGGGCAAAAAAGCCGTGGTTTTCGGCCACGACTTTTCCTGGCATACGTATGTAGGAACTGTCTTTTCACTCTTCCTGTTTGTTGACGACCACATTGACAGCGTTGCGTTCAAACGTCAGTTTCGTGTTTTCGTTCACCCGCAACACCACTTGATCTTCGTTCAAATCGACGATGGTCCCGTGCAAACCACCGATGGTGATCACTTTATCCCCTTTTTTCAAGGCGTCCAACATGGCCATCCGTTCTTTTTGCCGTTTTTGCTGCGGCCGAATGATCAGAAAATAAAACACCACCAGCATCAATATGAGCGGTAAAAACGCTCCCAAAGTATTTTCCATGGCCCCTCACCTCCTTAAACAACCCGTTTTCCATCAACCATATGCGCTAAAAGCCGCGATCATCCACATCGCTGATGCCGTACCGGGCAAAAAACTCGTCCCGAAAATCCCGCAGTCGGTCTTGCCGAATGGCTTCTCGCACAGCACGCATCAATTGTACCAAAAAATACAGGTTGTGATAAGTCGTCAAACGAATTCCGAAAATTTCACCGGCTTTGATCAAATGCCGGATGTACGCCCGCGTGTAGTGGCGGCATGCCACACAGTCGCATTCCGGATCCAGCGGCCGGAAATCCTCGGCATACTGGGCGTTGCGGATGACGAGCCGCCCCTGGCTGGTCATCACCGTGCCGTTGCGGGCGATGCGCGTCGGCAGCACGCAGTCGAACATGTCGATGCCCCGCATAACGCCTTCGATGAGGGCGTCCGGAGAGCCGACGCCCATCAAGTAACGCGGCTTGTCGGCGGGCAACAGCGGCACCGTTTCCTCCAACATCTGGTACATGAGCGACTTGGGCTCGCCGACGCTCAAGCCCCCCACCGCATAACCGGGAAAGTCCAAGGCCACCAACTGCCGGGCGCTTTCCCGGCGCAAGTGGGGGTAAACCCCGCCCTGGACGATGCCGAACAACGCTTGGGTGTCCGGCTTTTGGTGGGCTTTTAAGCACCGTTCCGCCCAGCGGGTCGTCCGCTCCAGCGACTGACGGACATACGCCTCCTCCGCCGGGTAAGGCGTGCATTCGTCGAAACACATGATGATGTCGGCGCCCAGCGCATTTTGGATGGCGATGGCTTTTTCCGGGCTGATGAACAGTTTTTCGCCGTTCAGATGGGAACGGAACGTGACGCCCTCTTCCTGAATGTCCCGCAGCTGGCTGAGGCTGAACACTTGAAAGCCGCCGCTGTCGGTCAAAATGCCCCGATCCCAGTTCATGAACCGGTGCAGGCCGCCAGCCTTCTCCACGATTTGATGACCGGGGCGCAAATACAAGTGGTATGTATTGCTCAAAATGATCTCGGCGCCGATTTCTTTCAGTTCATCGGGACTCATGGCTTTGACCGACGCCTGCGTCCCCACCGGCATGAACAACGGCGTTTCAAACGTGCCGTGGGGCGTATGCAACAGCCCAAGCCGGGCGCCGGTCTGTTTGCACGTTTTGATCAGTTCGAACCGCACCGCTGACACGTTCTCTTCCCCTTCCTCACGCATCCCGACCGTCAGCCGTTGCCCTCAGTCAACGATGAGCATGGCGTCGCCGAAACTGTAAAACCGATAGTTTTCACGGATGGCTGCCTCATAAGCCCGGCGGGTCAAATCGAGGCCGGCAAAGGCGCTGACCAGCATGACGAGGGTGGAACGGGGTAAGTGGAAATTGGTCACCAGCCCGTCGATGACCTGAAAGCGAAACCCCGGGTAAATGAACAAATCGGTCCAACCCCGATCCGCCTCGATCTGTCCGTTGAACTTCTGGGCAATGGCCTCCAACGTCCGGCACGATGTGGTGCCCACAGCGATGATCCGGCCGCCCGCCTCTTTTGTACGGCGGATGCGCTGGGCCGTCTCCTCATCCACCTCGTAATATTCGGCGTGCATCTGGTGATCTTCCACCCGCTCGGCGGTCACGGGGCGAAACGTGCCGAGGCCGACGTGCAACGTAACAAAGGCCAACTGCACGCCCCGTTCCTCAAGCTGCGCCAACAGCGCTTCCGTAAAGTGAAGCCCCGCCGTCGGGGCCGCCGCCGAACCGGGCTCTTTGGCATACACCGTTTGATACCGCCCGGCATCCGTCAGCGGCGTCCGAATGTACGGCGGCAGTGGCATCTCGCCGAGCCGGTCCAGCACCGCCTCAAACGTCCCGTCATATTCAAAGCGCACGACGCGCCCCCCGGCTTCGGTCCGGCCCTCCACGACCCCTTTGAGCAATCCGTCCCCGAAGACGAGAACGTCGCCTTCCCGCACTTTTTTTCCGGGGCGCACCAGCGTCTCCCAGAGGTCGCCATCCCGCCGGTGCAACAGCAACACTTCCACCTTCGCGCCGGTCGATTCCTTCATCCCCCACAGCCGCGCCGGAATGACTTTCGAGTTGTTCATCACGAGACAGTCACCCGGCCGCAAAAATTCGCCGATGTCGTAAAACCGTCGATGTTCCAAGCGGCCCGTCGCCTTGTGCACGACCAACAGCCGGGATTGGGCCCGGTCCGCCAGCGGCGTTTGGGCGATTAAATGTTCAGGTACCGTGAAGTCAAAGATCGATACGTCCAAATGCAGTGTCTCCTTTCATCGGAACAGGCGGAACAGCGAAAAAATGAGTGTCAACAAAATGCTCAGCAAAATGCTGGTCGTAATCGGGAAGTAAAAACGGAAGTTTTCTTTTTCCACCACAATGTCTCCCGGCAGGCGGCCCAACGCGATGAACTTGCCGCCCACCTGCCACAACAGTCCGACGACGATGAGCACAACTCCCGCCACGATCAACAATTTAGCCACGGGATTCATGCGGATAAATCCTCCCAAAATGTCGGTACGCCGCCGGCGTCAACACCCGTCCCCGGGGCGTCCGTTTAATAAAACCGATCTGCAACAAGTACGGCTCGTAGACGTCTTCGATGGTCCGGGCGTCCTCGCCGATGGCCGCCGCAATCGTATCCAGCCCCACCGGCCCGCCGCCAAATTTGTCCATCATCGTCTCCAAGAGGCGGATGTCCACCTCATCCAGGCCGAGCGGATCGACTTGCATCTGTCCGAGGGCCTCCACCGCCTGCTCTTCGGTAATCCAACCGTCGCCCGACACTTGGGCAAAATCCCGCACCCGCCGTAAAAGGCGGTTGGCAATGCGCGGCGTGCCCCGAGAACGCCTCGCTACTTCCCGGGCCGCCGCCTCGTCCAAGCGCACCCCCAACAAATCGGCGGAGCGCAACAAAATCAGCACCAATTCGTCGACGGAATAATAATCGAGACGGCTCACGACGCCAAACCGATCCCGCAGCGGCGCCGACAACAAACCGGCCCGGGTCGTGGCGCCGATGAGCGTAAACGGCGGTAAATCCAGGCGGATGGAACGGGCACCGGGTCCTTTGCCGATGACGATGTCTAAGGCAAAATCTTCCATCGCAGGATACAACACTTCTTCCACGCTGGGGGAAAGGCGGTGAATTTCGTCGATGAACAGCACGTCTCCCATTTGCAAATTGGTCAAAATGGCCGCCAAATCCCCGGGCCGTTCGATGGCCGGACCGGAGGTGACGCGGATGGACACCCCCAGTTCATTGGCGATGACGTGGGACAACGTCGTCTTTCCCAAACCGGGCGGCCCGTACAGCAAGACGTGATCCAGCGCTTCATGCCGCATCTTCGCCGCGTCGATAAACACGCGCAAATTTTTCTTCAACGCGTCTTGGCCGATGTATTCCGACAAAAACCGCGGACGAAGGCTGTATTCGACGCCCTGATCTTCCGGGAGGAAGTGACCGCTCATCATCCGCTCTTCCACGACCGATTCCCCCTCTCCCCCGCTTCTCTGTCATCAACGGGCCCGTTGCAACGTGTCGATGCGCTGCAACGCACAGCGCAATGCCTGATCCAGCGAGATTTCCCGCTCTTCGGCCTGTTGTTGTGACAATTCCCGTAAAATGGGGCGAATTTCCGCCTCTTTGTATCCCAGCGCCAGTAATGCGTCGGCCACCTCCCGCCATACGCCGCCCTGTGGGATGACCGCCGCCGGCCCGTCGGCAGCTGCCGCTGCCGGAACCAAGGGCACTTCCACTTTGTCCTTCAGTTCCACGATGAGCCGCTGGGCCGTCTTCTTGCCGACGCCCGGCAGCCGGGTCAACAGGGTTACATCTTCGCCGGCGATGGCTGCCGCAATTTCCTCGCAGCTCGCCGCCCCCAACATGGACAGGGCCAGCTTGGGCCCGATGCCCGAAACGGTCAGCAGTTGACGAAACAGGGTGCGCTCCGGCAACTGGGCAAAGCCATACAGCACCCACTCGTCCTCCCGTACGTGCAGGTGGGTGTACACGAGGATCGGCGCCTCACTTGGCCGGAATCGGTACGGTGCCGGGCAATACACCCGGTAACCGACGCCACCCACATCCAGCACGATGGATTCTTCGTCGACCCCCACCACCGAACCGCGGAGAAAATCGATCATCCCCGCCACACTCCCACATGACGAAGCAACGGCAGACGAAAAGCATGACAAAGGGCCACCGCCAACGCGTCGGCCACATCGTCGGGGTGTACCCGCTCCGGCAGCGCCAACAGCCGCTGCACCATTTCCTGCACCTGCTGCTTGTCGGCCCGGCCGTAACCGACCACCCCTTGTTTGACTTCTAACGGGGTGTATTCATACACCGGGATGCGGCGCTGCACCGCTGCCAACAAGATGACGCCCCGGGCTTGTCCGACGGTAAAAGCAGTCGTCACGTTCCGGTTGAAAAACAACTCTTCCACCGCCATACAGTCGGGCCGATATTCATCCAACAGCTCCGTCACTTCATGATAAATTTTTTCCAACCGTTCAGCCACCGGCCGGTCCGCTTCGGTGCGAATACACCCGTAATGCACCGGACGGATGCGCCCGTGTCCCTCGTCGAGAAAACCATAACCGACGATGGCCAAACCGGGATCGACCCCTATGATGCGCATGTTCCGACTTCCTTCCGACTCCCGCTCCCTCGGCGGCGATTCGTGCAATGCATTCGTATGAGGCAATCGTTCATCCCGCTTCTCGGATAAATTCCGCGTAGGTGGAAAGCACGCTGTGAAACTCTTGCACCGTGGAGACGCGGATGCCGTCCCGCAACTGTTGGGCCACGTGTTGCGGCAAGCTCGTTTCGAGCCGTTCGACATCCAGCTGGTAAAACGTCCGAATGACGTGCCCTTCTTCCGGCGGTCCATAAAAGAGCGTCATCAATCCTTCATCGGTAATGCCGAAAAAGCCGTTGGCCTTGCACTGCGGCGCCAAATCGTCCATCTGTTTGCTCAACACCAGGCGGTTCGCCGTCTGTTCCGCCACTTCCCAATCGACGTACTGACGGCGCACGACATCCGGAGACAAATGGCTGACCCGCCGTTCTTCCAACATTTCCCCGCAGACGTAGTGGCGCTGCAAAATGACCTCCAGCGCCGGCTGGGCGGAAAACGCCGTGGCCGATTCGTCGCCTTCATCGCCGGCCGCCGGACTCAACAACCCCAACAACAAGAGCCATCCGCCGACGAACAGCACGGCCACTAACGAACTAAAGGTCAAAATCAGAAATAAGTGCTTGTTTTTCCGGAACATCTACGAAACAAACCCCTTTGGCTGGATAATCATTCCTAGTATTTACTTATGCCAAAGGGGTTATACACCGTTACGCTTCCGGCACGTCAAACTCGGCGTTGCTGTACACGTTCTGCACGTCGTCCAAATCTTCCAGCGCTTCCAACAGATCCATCATTTTTTCCGCCTCCGGGCCGCTGAGCCGGACCGTGTTGAGCGGCACGTACGTCACTTCCGCCGTCGTAAACGACAACCCTTCCCGCTCCAGCGCCTCATAAACGGCCTGGAAGTCTTCCGGTGTAGTCACAATTTCATAATGCGTCTCCTCGCTGCGGAAATCTTCCGCGCCGGCCTCCAACGCCAGCATCATCAAGTCGTCCTCGCTCATCTCGGCGTTTTCCTTGTCAATGGCCAACACTCCTTTGCGCTGGAACATCCAGCTGACGCAACCGGTCTCGCCCAAGTTGCCGCCCCGTTTGGAAAACACGTGGCGCACTTCGGCTGCAGAGCGGTTCCGGTTGTCGGTCAACACCTCGACCATGACCGCCGTCCCGCCGGGACCGTATCCTTCGTACGTAATTTCTTCGTACTGAACGCCTTCCAGCTCACCCAGCGCTTTTTTGATGGTCCGTTCGATGTTCTCCAGCGGCATGTTGGCCGCCCGCGCTTTTTGAATGGCCGACTTCAGCCGCCCGTTCGTCTCCGGGTTGCCGCCGCCCAGTCGGGTGGCGACGAAAATCTCCCGGGAAAGTTTCGTAAACAGTTTGCCGCGGAGCAGGTCTTGTTTCCCTTTGCGATGTTGGATGTTTTTCCACTTGGAATGTCCGGCCATACCGTTCCCCCTTCTTTCCTGTCAACACACACGCCAACTCGCCGTCGGGATCAACACATGGGCATCAACTGCCGCTTGTGCGCCGAACGGCGGTGCATGTCCTCGATGCGTTCAATGACACAGCTGTCGCCTTCTCCGGTGATCAAATACCGGTCCAACTGTTCATATGTAAAGCCCATTTCCTGTTCGTCGGTCTGACCAACCCAAAGATCCGCACTGGGGGGCTTTTGGATGATGGAATCCGGCACGCCCAGGGCTTTCGCCAACAGGCGCACTTCATGCTTCGTCAAGCTGGCCAGCGGGTTGAAATCGGCCAGCCCATCGCCGCCTTTGGTCATGTATCCTACATAAATTTCGCTGCGGTTGCACGTGTCGGCCACGAGCCACCCTCTCTCGTTGGCCACCGCGTACAACGTCGTCATGCGCAAACGCGCCTTCGTGTTCCCCTTGCTCCCGTCGCTCAGAGGCTGTTGGGTTTCGATGGCCGCCACGATCTGATCAAAGGCGGGAGCCAAATCCACCGTCCACAAGTTCAGTCCAATGGCCTCGGCCAAGGCCCGCGCATCGGCCTCATGGACCGCCTGGGAGTAAATCGGCATCCAAATGCCGATGACGCGCTCGGGACCGAGGGCCCGGACGCACAAAGCCGCCGAGACCGCGCTGTCGATCCCGCCGGAAATACCCACCACCACGCCACCGGCACCGCTGTCGCGGACCGTGCTTTGAATAAAGCTGACCCGTTTTGCAATTTCTTCCTCGACCCGTTCCGCAAACATGTGCAAGTACGCTCGAAACCGATCCATGCCGCCACCTCCCGGCGTTCTTTTTTCAGTTTACAACGAACCCGGAACAAAAACAAAGCCCCGCAGCCACTGCTGCAGGGAACGTCCATCAAGCGTCTGCCGGTTCTTCCTGTTCCTCACCGCCCCGACACCATTTTTTCGCCTTTTCCATTCCGTAAGGGGCCGCCGGTTCGTACCCGCCGTGGCCCGGCATCCAGTCGGCGTAAAAGAAATAGCTGTGTTCGTAGGGCACCCACACGGTAAACGGCATCCACGGGCCGGAGTGGTGTTCACCGGCCGCCTTGCACTTCTCCTTGCCGCCGCTTTGTCCCGATGGCGGCACGAACGACCACGGAAAACCCCACCCGGGTCCCGGACAGGGCCCGTACGACGAATACGGCACCGGCATCATCGGTGGCCGCGGCATCCCATACGAGTCATGTTTTCCGTAAGGTGGGTAGTGTGCACCCGGTCCCATGGGCGGCCAATGCGGCGGAATGATGGGTTTGCGGCGCGGGATGCGGATGACTTCGCCGACGCGAATCAAGTCCGGATTTTCAATTTGCGGGTTGGCGGCAATCAGCTCCTGCAGGCTGAGACCAAATCGGTGGGCGATCTCCCACAAGGTGTCCCCGGGACGGACGGTGTAGTGGAAATACCGGTCGTCATCATCCCCATGCTTGTTCCAGTCGTCGTGGTTCCAGTTGTTGTTCCAGTGGTGGTCATGATCCCCTCGGTGGGCGTCCCGTGCTTCACCGCCATCCGCCGCCACCACTTCACCGTCGGCGCTGTCTTTCGCGGCGGCCTGCGGTGTCAATTCGGCTTGCCGCGGCGGTGTTTCCGCCACACCTTTGGAGGGAATCCGGATTTTTTGTCCGATCATCAACACGTCGGGGTCGTCGATTTGCGGATTGGCGGCAATGAGCACATCCAGGTCCACACCGTATTTTTTCGCGATGTCATACAAGGTATCGCCCTTGCGGACGACGTGAATCTTCATCATGGCATCCCCCTATGAGCGAAATTCACTCATAGTGTATGTGTCCCTGGGTGAATTGCTCACAAATTTGGGCTATTTTTTAAAGCACGGATAACTCCCCAGCACGAGGATGCCGCATCCGAGGGCCTGAATTTCGGAAATGACGCCATGCAACAACACATCGTCGGCCGGTTGCTCGACGTCGATGAAAAAGTGGTATGTCCCGAGCTTTTTTTTCGTCGGCCGGGAGATGAGCCGGGTCAAGTTCAGTTTCCGCCAGGCAAAGGCCGCCAACACTTGATACAACGCGCCGGGGTAGTCTTCCGGCAAAAAGACGACGAGGCTCGTCTTTTCCGGCCGCTTTTCGGATGCTTGAACATCGCTTTCTTTGATCCATCCGGCATCGCGGGCCACGACGACAAAACTGGTCCGATTGTCGGGATAATCTTGCGCCGCCTCGCGCAACACCATCAACCCGTACAATTCTGCCGCCAGCCGGGTGCCGATGGCCAGCCACGGCTCCTCCGGGTGTTCACTCACGTGCTGGGCCGCTTCGGACGTGCTGTTGGTGTAAACGAGTTCCGCCACCGGAAAATGGGCCCGGAGAAAATCCCGGCATTGCGCCACCGCTTGCGGGTGGGAAAAAATTTTTTTCACCTCCGACGGCGCCCAGCGGCGCGTGCCCATCACCTGTTGCTGGATGGGCATCGTCAACTCGGCGGTGATGCACAGCTTCGGATGTTCCACCAGCCAGTCCATGGTCATGTTGACGGACCCTTCAATGGAATTTTCGATGGGCACCACCGCACCGTCCACCTCTTGCTCCCACACCGCTTCCAGACAGTCGAGGATGCTCCGGTACGGCACGAGCTGTTGCGGCGCAAAGAAAAAGCGCGCCGCTTCTTCCGAAAACGACCCTTGCGGCCCTAAAAACGCAAAACGACGCCCGCTCATCGGATACTCCCTTCCATCATTTCCACCCGCTTCACTTCCGCCCCGTCGGGCCACGGCCGGAATGTGTAAATGTGGGCCTCGATGCCCCGTTGCAAAAAGGCTTGCCGCATAAATTCACCCAACTCCGGTTTCTCGCCGTCGCTCAAAGCGAGCACCGACGGTCCCGCGCCGCTCAAGGCGCAGCCGAGGGCACCGTACTCGTGGCCGTGGGCCAAAATGGCTTCCATACCGGGGATCAGCGGAATGCGATACGGCTGATGCAGCCGGTCTTGCATGGCGTGGCGAATCATCTCCAACGAACCGGTGGCCAAAGCCGCCACCAATAAGGCGGCCCGGCTGAGGTTGAACACCGCATCTTGCCGGCTGTACGTGTTCGGCAACACGTGCCGGGCCTTCTCCGTCGGCAATGGAAAGACCGGCACGGCCACGGTCACGTACAGCGACGGCGGCGGCAGCAACTTTTGGCAATAGGCCTGCTGGCCGTCCAAGACCGTAACGACAAAGCCGCCGTACAACGACGCCGCCACATTGTCGGGATGGCCTTCGATGCGGGTGGCAATTTGAAACAGCTCATCCCGGGAAAACGCCGCCCCGCTTTCCCGCAACAGTTCGTTGCCCGCCAGGAGCGCGGCGACGATGGCCGCCGCGCTGCTGCCCAAACCGCGGGTCAACGGAATGTCGCTCTCCACCACCACTTCGACCGACGGTGCGGGCAATTGGCGCAACGAAAACAATTCTTGCAAGATCTTGATCACCAAATTGTCGGCATTGGCCGGCAAACCGGACAATTCCGGTCCTTTCAATGACACGCTCGTCTGCGGACTGCGCCGCATGTGGATGGTGGTAAACAACGGCAACGCCATGCCCAACGAATCAAACCCCGGCCCTAAATTGGCCGTGCTGGCCGGGGCGCGGCTCGTGATCCACATCTCGGAGGAACTCATGACGTTTTCACACCTTGAATCACACCGAGTACCGCTTCATAATCGGCCGGCACGACGCGCACCGGTTGGCCTACCACATCCAAAGCCGTCGACGGGTCTTTCAACCCGTTTCCCGTCAACACGCAGACGATGCGGGCGCCTTTCGGCAACGTCCCTTCCCGATGGCGTTTGATCACGCCGGCCAACGAGGCGGCCGAAGCCGGCTCGGCAAAGACGCCCTCGGTGGCGGCGAGCTTCTTATATGCGGCCAAAATTTCCTCATCGGTGACGGAATCAATGCGTCCCCCCGACTCTTGCGCCGCCGCCACCGCTTTGTCCCAGCTGGCCGGATTGCCGATGCGGATGGCGGTGGCGATGGTTTCCGGATGTTCGATGGGGTAACCTTTGACGATGGCCGCTGCCCCTTCCGCTTCAAATCCCCACATTTTCGGCTTTTGCCGCGCTTTACCGGCGTCAAAATACGTTTTGAATCCTTTCCAGTACGCCGTGATGTTCCCTGCGTTGCCGACCGGGATGGCCAAAATGTCCGGCGCATCGCCCAGCTGTTCGCAAATTTCAAAGGCGGCCGTCTGTTGTCCCTCAATGCGGTACGGGTTGATCGAGTTGACCAAGGTGATGGGCGCGTGATCCGCGATCTCCCGCACAATCCGCAGCGCTTCGTCGAAATTGCCGTCGATGGCGACGATTTCCGCGCCGTACATGACCGCCTGGGCCAGTTTGCCCATGGCGATTTTGCCGTTGGGTATGACGACGATGGACCGCAGTCCGGCCACAGCGGCATATGCGGCGGCCGAGGCCGAGGTATTCCCGGTGGAGGCGCAGATAATGCTGGTGCTGCCTTCTTCCACCGCTTTGGCCACCGCCATCACCATCCCCCGGTCTTTGAACGAACCGGTGGGGTTCAACCCTTCAAACTTCAAATACAGTTCGACGCCCAACTCCTGGGACAGACGCTTGGCCGGATACAGCGGCGTATTGCCTTCAAACAACGTGAGCCGGGGCGTCCGGTCGGTAACCGGCAAAAATTCCGCAAACGTCTCGATAATTCCTCGCCATTGCGCCAACTTAATTTCCTCCTTCAACCCGGTAGCGGCTGCGGATTTCCCGGATGACATCCAAGTTTTCGAGCTCCCGGACGACGGCATCCAGCGCTTTTTTCGGGGCCGTGTGGGTGACGATGACGATTTCGGAAATTCCCTTATCATAAGGCCGTTGCAAAACGCGTTCCAAGCTGACCTCGTAGCGGGCCAACAATTGCGTCATCCGGGCCAGCACACCGGCTTTGTCTTCGGCGATGACCCGCAAAAACTGTTTCAACTCAATTTGCTCATCGCTTTTCAACTGTTTCGGACGATACGGAGCCACGGTGGAACGGCCGTTGATGCCGAGCCGCAAGTTTTTCACGACCGCCACGAGATCGGCCACCACCGCCGAAGCGGTGGGCAGCTCGCCGGCACCGGGGCCGTAAAACATCGTCTCGCCCACGGCCCGGCCGTATACGTAGATGGCGTTGTATTCGTCGTTCACCGCCGCCAGCGGGTGGTTGGACGGGATCATGGTCGGTTCCACGCTCAATTCCACCAAACCGTCGTCCAACTGGGCAATCCCCAACAACTTGATGGTATAGCCCAACTGCCGGGCGTAGTCAATATCTTCTGGCGTGACGCCGGTAATTCCCCGCACCCGGACGTCGTCGAACACGAGGTTCATGTGGAAGCCGAGGGTGCCGAGAATGGCCATTTTCCGGGCCGCGTCCAACCCTTC
Source organism: Bacillota bacterium (assembly GCA_017577895.1). Lineage (GTDB taxonomy): Bacteria > Bacillota > Bacilli > ZCTH02-B2 > ZCTH02-B2 > Bacillus_BB. The sequence continues at coordinate 10,397 of PKQY01000024.1, read as the reverse complement.
CACATCGGCCGTCGGGTCGGCTTCGGCAAAGCCCAGCGCCTGCGCCTGCTTCAGAGCCTCCTCATACGGCATGCCCTGCTGGCTCATCTTGGTCAAGATGTAGTTGGTCGTCCCGTTGACGATGCCGAAAATTTTTGTAATGCGATCGGCCGTGAAACTCTCGTTCAACGCCCGCAAAATCGGGATCCCGCCCCCGACGCTGGCTTCGTAATACAAATCGCACCCGTTTTGGACGGCCTCGGCGGTCAATTGGGCCCCGTAGACGGACAGCAAGTCCTTGTTGGCCGTGATGACGTGTTTGCCGTTGCGGATGGCCCGCAACACATATTCCCGGGCCGGGTCGATGCCGCCCATGACTTCGATGATGACGTCCAGTTCCGGGTCGTCCAACAAATCTTCCGGCCGGTCGGTCAACAACTCCGGCGACACGTTCACCGACCGCGGCTTGTGCACGTCCCGCACCAGCACTTTGGCGATCTCGACCGCCAAGCCGGTCTGTTTCACCAAGTCTTCCTGATGGTTTTCAATGAGCCGCACCACGCCGGAACCGACGGTCCCCAATCCCATCAATCCGACTTTCACCCGTTTTTTTTCCACTCTGAATCCCCCTCCGTGTGCACGTTTTGGCTCCCCATTACCCGCGCCCGATCAATTGCACGTTGTGGACACCGGCCAATTTCCGCAATTCCGCCAGCAAATCGGTGATGGTATGTTCTGGCTGGGTCATTTCCAATGAGATGACCACATGAGCAATGCCCTGCAGGGGAATGGTCTGGTGGATGGTCAGGATGTTTCCGCCAAAGGCCGCCATGGCAGACAAAACACTGGACAGCACCCCGGAACGGTGAGTGAGATGCATGGACAAGGTGAAAATCTCTTCCCGGGGCGTATTCACCGGAAACAAACTGTCCTTGTATTTGTAAAACGCGCTCCGGCTCAATCCGACCTTCTGCACCGCCTCGTGCACGGTTTTCGCTTCTTCCGTCTCCAACAACTGTTTGGCCAGGAGCGTCTTTTGCATCACTTCCGGCAACGACGACCATTTGACCAACACGAATTGCTCCTGATCCATTTCCGTCCCCCAGCGGTAAACAATTGTTTTCGTGACGCGGACATTATACCACAACTCTGGAATTCTAACAATAAGACATGGTCTTTTTTTCATCCGTTGCTGGACAAACCCTTTTCATTTTCGATATATTTTAAACTGGTTTGCCGATGGGCAAGCGATTTTCATTCCGATGCGAAGAAAACGTTCTCATCGGAACCGTAGTCACGAAGGAGGAAACGTATGGTCATTGCCGGATTGGTCGTCATTTTGTTGCTCGTGTTGTTTTTGCCGTTTCTCGTCAAGCCGGTGGAACACAACTTGGAAGTGTTTTTGTTTGTCATGGGCGTTTTGGCCACCCTCGTCAGCGGCGTCATGAGCGTCGAATTGATCGTACACGCCGCCCAAGACCCGATCATGATTACCCTGGCCGTCTTGGTGGCCGGATTGCTGTTCAAATGGTTCCAACAGCCGTTGGAAAAAGGCATCGCCGCCATCAGCCGGCGCATTCCCATCAACATCATGGCCGCAGTGTTGGTCATTGCCCTCGGACTCATTTCCAGCGTCATTACCGCCATCATCGCATCCCTCGTCTTGGTGGCCATCGTCAGCGCCATGAAGCTGGACCGGAAATCGGAAATTTTGCTGGTGGTCATCGCCTGCTTCGCCATCGGCCTGGGGGCGGCATTGACCCCCTTGGGCGAACCGCTGTCGACCATCGTCGTCAGCAAGCTGAATGAAGATTTCTGGTACTTGCTGCGCACCGTCAGCGTATACATCGTCCCCGGCGTCGTCGCCTTCGGCCTGTTGGCAGCCTTCATGATTAAAAGCAGTGACCGCCGAACCCTCGTCATGCAAGAATCCCTGGCGACGGCAGAAGCGGCAACAACACGGGAACCGGCTGCGGCAAAAGGGCAAGATGAATCGCTGAAAGACATCGTCATTCGGGCCGTAAAAGTGTACTTGTTCGTCGCCGGACTCGTCTTTCTCGGCACCGGCTTTCGTCCGCTGATCGATACGTATTTGATCCATTTGCATCCGTACGCCTTGTACTGGATTAACATCATTTCGGCCATTTTGGACAACGCCACGTTGGCCGCTGCCGAAGTCAGCCCGGCCATGAGCGATGAGACCATCATCGCCCTCTTGATGGGACTCATCATCAGCGGCGGGATGCTCATTCCGGGGAACATCCCCAACATCATCTCGGCCAACAAACTGGGCATCACCAGCAAAGAATGGGCCAGAATCGGCGTGCCCATGGGGCTGGTGGCCATGTTCATCTACTTTGCCGTCATCGTTGTCACGCTGTAAAGAAAAGCGGGCCGGGCCAACCCGTCCTTGATGCCGCAAACAGAAAAAGAACGCACGCGACACACCATCAAAGCGATAAAAACGGCAGGGAACCATGCCCTGCCGTTTGTTTTCCGTTTCGAACCTTGTTTTTTGTGTCGAACGGTGCTATCCATTTGCCTTTCACGGATTTCCGCCTTTCACGGATTTCCGCCGTCAATGGCGTAAATTTCTCCGGTGATGAAGGACGCGTGCTCAGAGGCTAGAAAGACGACCATCGGCGCGATGTCTTCCGGCTTGCCGATGCGGCGCACCGGATTGGTGCGGCTGACTTGGGCGAAATCGTGTCCCGGCGTCTTCACTTGAAACGGCGTGTCAATCAGCCCCGGCGCGATGGCGTTGACGGTAATGCCTTGCGGGGACAATTCTTTCGCCATGCCGATGGTCAAGGCATTCACCGCGCCTTTCATGGCCGCGTAATGGACAGAATGTTTCCCGCCCGTCACCGGCGCCACGGAAGAGATGTTGATGATACGGCCGTACTGCCGCTCCAGCATGGAGGGAACAAAGGCCTGCGAACAACGGACGACACCCATGACGTTCAATTGGAACGTCGCTTCCCAGAGGGCTTCGTCCCCCTCCAGGAACGGGGCCCGACGAATGGCCGCGCCGGCGTTGTTGACCAAAATGTCCACCCGCTGAAACTGTTCCAGCACATCGTTTTTCAGCGCTGCCACTTGCTCGCTTTGCGTCACGTCGCAGCGGAACATCTGGACCTTCGTTCCGTGGCGCCGGGCCAGCGCCAACGTCTCTTCCGCCGCTTCCGGCGAGGCGTGATACGTAAACGCCACATCGGCCCCTGCCTCGGCCAACGCGATAACCGTTGCCCGGCCGATGCCCGTGCTGCCGCCGGTCACCACCGCCACTTTCCCGGCCAACGAAATCGTAAACGCCATCGTCCCTGCCTCCTCCCCATTAACCCATATCCAACCCGCGGGTGTATTCAAACTGCCGGTCGCCGATTTGCACCGTATCGCCTTCTTCGATGCCCGCTTGCAACAACGCGTCTTCGATGCCCATTTTGCGAATGATCCGGGCAAAGCGGAGAATGCTGTCGTGATGTTGGAAATTGGTCATCTTCACCAGTTTTTCCACCCTTTTTCCGCTCACGACAAACACGCCGTTTTCCTTGCGCACGACAAAGGGCTCTTCCTCCTCCGGCGCAAACAACACCGGCTCCTGGTCGGAAACCGGTTCCGGTTCCGGCAGCCGTTCCAACATCTCGGCCACCGCCAGCATCAACGCTCGAACGCCTTCGCCGGTGGCCGCCGAAATGGGGAAGACGGGCACATCGGGCACTTCTCGCCGAAAACGTTCCAAATTTCGGGCGGCGTCGGGAAGGTCCATCTTGTTGGCCGCCACCACTTGCGGCCGCCGGGCCAGCGCCGGGCTGTACAACGCCAGTTCCCGGTTGATGAGGTGGTAATCGTTCACCGGATCCCGGCCTTCGATGGCCGCCATGTCGATGACGTGGATGAGACAACGGGTCCGTTCGGCATGGCGCAAAAACTCGTGGCCCAAGCCGACCCCCTGATGCGCCCCTTCGATGAGGCCGGGCAGGTCGGCCAGGACAAAACTGCGGCCGTCACCCACATCGACGACGCCAAGGTTGGGCGACAATGTCGTAAAGTGATAATCGGCGATTTTCGGCCGGGCTGCCGAAACCGATGCGAGCAACGTCGATTTGCCGACGCTGGGAAAGCCGATGAGCCCGACATCGGCCAACAGTTTCAATTCCAACTGCAGCCACCGTTCTTCACCGGGCTCGCCGTTTTCCGATATGTACGGTGCCGGGTTTTTGGCGCTGGCAAAACGGGTATTTCCCCGCCCGCCCCGGCCGCCTTTGGCCACGACGACCCGCTGTTGGTGGGTCGTCAGATCGGCCAAAAGCCGGCCGTCTTCGTCATAGATCAACGTGCCGACAGGAACCCGGATGATCAAATCTTCGCCATCGGCGCCGTTCTGGTTTTTGCCGCGCCCGTTCTCGCCCCGCTCCGCCTTAAAATGCCGTTGATACCGAAAATCCATCAATGTCCTTAACCCTTCGTCGGCCACGACCACCACGTCGCCGCCGCGGCCCCCGTCGCCGCCGGCCGGACCGCCGCGGGGCACGTGTTTCTCCCGGCGAAAGGCGATGGCGCCGTTTCCGCCGTCCCCGGCTTTTACATAAATCCTGGCCGTATCGACAAACACCCTCCTTCCCCCCTTTCTACGACTGCCGCGGCACGGTCATTTTCAACACCGACTCTTGCTCCGAATGGACATCGACGGTACATTGGATGCCGAATTGCATCAACTCGTCCATGCAGCGGCGAATTTCCTTCTGGGCCAAACCGGCCCTCCAATAGCCGACGTAATCAAACGTCACTTCCAACTGCCGGGGCAACATCCGGATGCCCAACAGCAAATGATTATTTTCCAACGGGACGTCCTCTTGCTTTGAGGGTGCCGCATAACGGCAATACATATCCAGCCACCGCTTAATCATTTCATAAAATTCCCGGGGGCTGATGATCAAGTCGGTCAATGCGACGCATTCATCCAATTCCACTTCCAAGCGGATGACGTCTTGCAAATAGTTGAACGTCATCAAGTAAACGACCAACGGCGCATAATCCAACTGCAACAACAGGCTTTCCTGTTGCAGGCGCTGATTCATCCGTTCCAAATAACGGCGGCAATCCTCCAGCTTTTGCAATTGGAAATACCCGGTCAACACTTGAATATCGTTCAACAAGTCGTGGCGCAAGCCCCGCAGGCTCAGCAGCCAGCGACGGTACATCGTTTCCTCATCGACACGGATTTGGTTTTCTCTTTCGTCTTCTCGGCGAGCGGCCACGGTTGCCTTCATCTCCTCTCCGTTCGAGGAACCCACTGGCCCATCGGTGCCGAAGCGGCACCCGCCCTGGTCCGTAAAATGCGCAAAAATCTCGGCTAGCTGCAGTATAACAAAAAAACCAAAAGCGCCCAACCGGCACTTTTGGTTTTAGGTCTCGTCAGATTCGATTGACTTTCAACTTTGGATTAGGCTTTGGCCGCTGCGGCTTCTGTCGTCACCGGATAGACGCTCACTTTTTTCCGGTCGCGGCCGAGCCGTTCAAACTTGACGATGCCGTCCACTTTCGCAAACAACGTGTCATCCCCGCCAATGCCGACGTTGAACCCCGGATGAATCTTGGTTCCCCGTTGGCGGACCAAGATGTTTCCGGCTCGCACAAACTGACCGTCATACCGTTTGACGCCCAGCCGCTTGGAAATGCTGTCCCGGCCGTTTTTCGTGCTGCCGACACCTTTTTTCGACGCGAACAGTTGCAAGTTCATTTTCAGCATGGCCTCTCACCTCCTCATCATACAATGTTGTTCATGCCATAGCACGGTTTTTCGTACCCGTTCCGTCGATGGCGTTCATGTTATCGCGAACGGTCTTTCACCTGCACGTACCGGCCGTACTCCGCCTCCACAGAACGCAAAGCGGCAACCATGGCTTCCAGCAACAGCTGGACGTCGTCCGCCGTTTTTTCATCGAGCGTGGTCGGCATCCGGCACCGAAGAAACCCGTCGTCTTTCACTTCCGTCGGCAACTGGACGCCCAACACCATCTCCACCGCGTTGACCATCCCGATGGAAATGGCCGATACCGCCGCACAGACAATATCGCGCCCCGCCTCTGCGTATCCGGCGTGGCCGTCGATTTGTACCGACGCAATGCGGCCGTTCGCATCCCGTTCCACGTTCACGTGGATCATGGAACTCAACCGTTTATCTTTTCAATGGTCACCTTCGTGTACGGTTGACGGTGACCTTGTTTCTTTTTGTAGTTCTTTTTCGGCTTATACTTGAATACGACGATCTTTTTGCCCCGGCCGTGCCGATCCACCACACCGGTCACGGTCACGCCGTGGACAAAAGGCGTTCCGACAATGACGCCGTCGTCTTTCTGCAACAACAGCACCCGATCGAAGGTCACTTTTTCGCCTTCTGCCTGCGGGATCTTCTCAATGTAGATCGTGTCGCCTTCTTTGACCTTGTATTGTTTCCCGCCGGTCTCGATAATGGCGTACATGTTCATCCTCCTCGCACTCAGACTCGCCGAAACAGGTGCAGATGTACTGACTTTTGAACCTGTTTCGAGCGGTTGCAGTACCTTTGAGGCACGACGACCCTGATTATATCACATCCAGGCAGAAGTGACAACCGAAAGCCTTCATCGAGAAACAGACCTCGCATCCGGGCCAACTTCTTTCCGTCAGTTGACTCGGGCCTGCTTCAGTTGACCCGTGCTTGGTTTTTCTTCACCGGCATGATTGTATCGCTTTCATCCGTGCGCAAACCATAGATTTTGATTTTTTTGTAAAGCGTATTTCGCGTAATCCCCAAAGCCTCCGATGTCTTCGTAATGTTTCCATTGAATTGGATCAACATGTTTCGGATCAATTCTCTTTCTTGTTTTTCCAACAGTGAAAAATGTCCGGTCTCCCCTTGATGGACGGCTTTGTTTTGCACGAACCTCTCGTCCAACACAGCTTCTTGAACCAATTTAGCAGGAAAATGATGGAGCGATAACGGCTGGCCTTGGGCCAAGATCAGCGCCCGTTCGATATAATTTTCCATCTCCCGGACGTTGCCGGGCCAAGCATATCGCTGCAAAACCGTCAACAACGATTCGTCGTAAGCATAATTTCCTTCGTAACCGAGCTTTTTGGCCAATTGGTCCAGAAGATGTTGAAAGATAAGCGGGATGTCTTCCGGCCGCTGACGCAAAGGCGGGATTTGAATGACCATCACACCCAAACGGTAATACAGATCAGCGCGAAATTTCCCTTGTTCGACCAATTGCTCCAAGGGCTCATTGGACGCCGCGATGACCCGCACATCCACTTCCACCGGCGTCGTCGCACCCAACCGCATCACTTCGCCATCTTGCAACACTCGGAGCAACTTGGCCTGCATTTCGAGGGACAAACTGTTAATTTCATCTAAAAACAACGTTCCCCCGTTGGCCAGCTCAAACAGTCCCGGCTTTCCACCTTTTTTGGCACCGGTAAACGCCCCTTCCATATAGCCAAAAAATTCACTCTCAAACAAATGGGCCGGAATCGCCCCGCAATTGGCGGCCACAAACGGACCGTCCGCCCGTTTGCTCGCCCCATGAATCGCTCTGGCAAACAGTTCTTTTCCGGTACCGCTTTCACCTTCCAGCAAAACTTTTGTGTCCGTGTATGAAACCACTTTCGCCATGAAAATGGCTTCACGAAGGCTTGGGCTTTGACCGACGATCTGTTCAAACGTATATCGCTTTTTGGTCTGTCGCGGCGGTTTGGTTTTTTTCAGGATTTTTTCCTGGTAAATCAGTTCTTTTTCAATGGCCTTCGCCAACGATGCAATCATACCCAACGTATGGTTGTGCTTCAGCGAATAGTGCCCGGACAAGCAGAGCACGCCGATGATACGTCCTTCGATGTCATGGACCGGTGCAGCCGAACAAGTCCAACGATGCAGGTGAATATTGTAATGTTCCGGCCCCATGATCTGCACGGGCTTATCTTCATGGATGGCCATGCAGATGGCATTGGTGCCCGCATCTTCCGTCCGGATAGAACCCGGTCGTAAATGGCTGATTTTCGCATCGGCCAACACTTGTTTGTCCCCTCGGACATCAACGACATACCCTTGGCTGTCGGCCAGGATAAACAAAAAATTCGTTTCCTTCGTTAAGTCACTAATCAGATCGACATATGGATCGACCAACTCTTTCAAAAATCGATTTTTTTCGATCAGTTCAGCCGTTTCCTGTTCGGACAACATGGGCGGAAGTTGGTACGGGTTGATATTTTTTTGCCGACACCGCTTCCATGAGTCGAGAACTTCTTTCCGCACATTGGCCACATCATCGCTTCCGTGGACAAATTTTTCCCACTTGTTATACAACTCTTTAAAAGAAAGTTCTCTGCTCATATAAATCATCCTAGCCGAGATTTTAAATGTACTATAGTACTATATCATTATTATCTAAAATTACAATATTGCACAAGATTATTTACAAAGCATATAAGATGATTTTTAAAATAAAGGGCGGGATGGAACACCCCGCCATCACTGCAATCTTACATTTCATCGCCATCATAGTAGAGCAACACTTTACCGCACTGTTTGTTTTCACATAAATCAAAGGCTTGCTGCCACTGGCTCAACGGAAAGACATGCGTAATTAATTGGCTCAACACATCTGCTCGACGATTCATCCACTCTGGCACTTTGCGCCACGTATTCAATGAATGTCCGTAAGAGCCAAAGACTTGCAACTGCTTGAACAGAATGGTATCGAAATCCAACTCGACTTCGCTTCCCAAAATACCAAGCTGGATATACCGCCCCATCTTTCGGACCGCTTGCAGTCCAGCACTCACCGCCGAAGGGGCACCCGAACATTCAAAGACGATGTCCACACCGTATCCGCCGGTGAACTCGGAGACAACTTCCAGAATATTTTCTTGCCAAATATCGACGACCCGTGCGGCACCGAATTGTCGGGCTAAATCCAGCCGAAAAGCATCCTGCGAAGTGCCGGAGACAATGACGGAGCAGCCTTTTTCTACCAACATCATTAAACAGAGCAACCCAACTGGCCCCGGTCCCGACAACAACACTTTTTCCCCACCGTTAATTGGAGTCAGTTCTTCCACCGCCTGCAGGGCACAAGCCAACGGTTCAGCCAGTGCCGCCTCCCGGAGGGATACTCCGGAAGGCACTTTGAAGACCATATCCTCTTTGACGACGACGTATTTTGTAAAACAACCGTGCATGTTAATCCCGAGGCCACGTCGGGACGGACAAAACATGTAATAACCTTTTCGACAATAGTCACACTGCTGGCATGTCCAACCGTTGGCCGGCAGCAACATGACCCTGTCATGAACCTGAACATTGTTGACCAAAGGTCCAACGGCTTTGACGATTCCTGCGCATTCGTGCCCTAAGACAATCGGCGGCGAACAGTTATAAGAACCGTGCAAGATGTGCAAATCGGTTCCGCAAATACCGGCGTAATGAACCTGGATCAAGATCCCAGCAGCATCCACCAACGGTTCGGGAATATCCAACAGTTCGAGATTCCCATAACCGGTTCTCGTCTTCATTAACGCCTTCATCGTGAACTTCATCTCCACCGGCTTTAAACCGTCACAACGGGCTTGGACGATGCGGCTTTGTCCAAGTGATCAGCAATCGTTTGTCCAATTAACAATGACGCCGTGAGACTTTCCGCTCCGGAAACCGTTCCGTAATGGACAACGCCGTCGATAGACCAACGATACCGCCCCCGATAATGGCGATGTCATACATCGTCCCTCACCGTATACAGTACAAATGTTTAAAGTCCCAGGGAAATATACTTTTCTTCTAGATATTCCCGAATCCCATGATACCCTCCTTCGCGCCCGTATCCGCTCATTTTCATTCCTCCGAAGGGCGCTTGCGGAACTCCAGGAATTGCATCGTTAAGACCAATGACACCAAATTGCAAAGCCTCGGCCACTTTAATAGCGCGACTAATGTTAGAAGTATAAATGTAAGCAGCCAAACCATATTCGGTACGGTTCGCCTCGGCAATCACTTCATCGTCATCGCGGAAAGTGCTGATGGGTGCCACCGGGCCAAACGTTTCTTCCCGCATGATGAGCATGTCGCGGTTCACACCGTCCAAAACCGTCGGCGCATAAAAGTAACCGCCCCGGTCCGTCATTTTATAGCCGCCACAAAGCACTTTGGCCCCTTTCTGTTGGGCATCGGTCACGTGCTCGTGCACTTTGTTCAATCCTTCTTGGTTGACCAACGGGCCAATCTGCGTCGACGGGTCAAGACTGTTTCCGACGACCAGCGCTTTGACCTTTTCGACAAAAATTTCTACAAAGGCGTCTTTCACTTTTTCATGCACGTACACGCGGTTGGCGCACACGCACGTCTGTCCGGCATTGCGGAATTTGCTGGCCACCACACC
>PKQY01000095.1 GCA_017577895.1 Bacillota bacterium | reverse complement strand
GGAGGGGCGTAACGGTCCGATTTCGTTGTTGGTGAACAATGCCGGGGTATACCGGTTCGGGACCGTTGAAGAATTGTCGCAAGCGGATTTGGAAGAACTGATGCGGATCAACTTTACGGCGGCGGTGCTGTTGACCCAGCTGGTGTACCGAGGGATGAAGCAGCGCCGGGAAGGCGCCATCGTCAACGTTTCTTCGCTGTCGGGATTGCGCGGGGGTTATGGCCATACGGCGTATGCCGCTTCCAAGTTCGCCTTGATCGGTTTTACCCACTGCTTGGCGGTGGAGGCGATCAAGCACAATGTGCGGGTCAATGCCGTTTGTCCCGGCTTTGTCGACACCGAAATGGGATACGACGTGATCCGGCGGCAAGCCGCCGTCAACCGCGTGTCTTTTGAAGAGCAGCTGGAACGGACCAACGCCGGCATTCCTTCCGGCCGCATCACGACACCGGAAGAAGTGGCCAACGCCATCGCGTTTCTTCTGACCGATGCGGCCGCCAATATCGTGGGCGAGTCGTTGAAAATATCGGGAGGCGCCGTCCTGCGGTAGACATCACTCTGCTGCTTCGATGGAGACGAAGACGGGACTGCCGGTGATGTTGGTGATTTTCAACTTTCCGTCTTCCCACTTGTAGTCCAGGTAACTGTTGGGGTCCGACGTTTTTTGTTGTTGGCGGTTCAGCCGAACCTGAAACCGATAAGCGTCGGCCGGGGCCAGTTCCTCCGCGACTTCCGCCGTTTCGCCGGGCGCCAGTTCGGTCAGTTCGTAAGGTTTGATCCTCGTTTTTTTCATAATAAAATGTCCTCCTTTGGCATATCCTTTGGCATAGTTTACACGGTGAGGCACCAACCTTAGTGTCGCACCGCCGGCGGCAAAAAATGCACAGTTCCCCAGATTTGGCCAACTTTGTCAGAACCGCTGGGCCATATTAAAATAAATAAATGATCAGCATGTTCGCGGAATTGGTTCACACTTCCTAGCAGCCAACGGGACTGTAAATCCGAGGGGAAAGGAAGTGAAAGAGATGGACGCAAAGGAACGGGTGGCGCGCTGGCTGGCCGATGAGTCGGTGGACGAGGAGACGAAGCGGCAAATCCGCGCCATGGACGAAAAAGAACTGGAGGAGCGGTTTTACAGCGACTTGTCCTTTGGCACCGGCGGATTGCGGGGGCTGATCGGGGTCGGCAGCAACCGGTTGAACCGTTATACGATTCGGCGGGCGACCCAAGGGTTGGCCGCTTATTTGTTGGAACACGTGCCGCAGGCGGCCCAACGGGGCGTCGTCATCGCCTACGATTCCCGTCACCGTTCGGCGGAATTTGCCTTGGAGACGGCGGCGGTGCTTAACGGTAACGGAATCAAGGCGTATGTGTTCCGTTCGCTCCGCCCGACGCCCCAGTTGTCGTTTGCGGTGCGGGAATTAGGGGCCGCGGCGGGGGTCGTCATCACCGCCAGCCACAATCCGCCCGAGTACAACGGGTATAAAGTGTACGACGCCGACGGCGTGCAAGTCGTGCCCCGCATCGCCGCCCGGATTACCGAAGCCATTGACCGGGTGACGTCTTTTTCGCAAGTGCGCCGACTGGATCGGGAAGCGGCGGAAGCAGCCGGTTTGTTCCGCTGGCTGGGCGAAGAGATGGACGAACGGTACATTGAGCGCCTGCAGACGTTGTTGTTACGTCCAGAAGTCGTGGGGCAGACAGGGCGGGACATGCGCATTGTGTACACGCCGCTCCACGGCGCCGGCCGCTGGCCGGTGGAACAAGTGCTGCGGCGGGCCGGGTTTGAGCAGTTGTACGTGGTTGACGAACAGGCCGAACCGGACCCAGATTTTTCCACCGTCAAGACACCCAATCCCGAAGAACCGGACGCACTGGCCATGGCTTTGGACCTGGCCACCCGCGTGGATGCCCATTTGGTGCTCGGCACCGATCCCGACTGCGACCGGGTCGGTGTGCTGGTCCGCCGGCGCGACGGCCAATACGTGCGCTTGACCGGCAATCAACTGGGGGCGTTGTTGCTCGACTACATTTTGTCCACCCGCCAAGAGAAGGGAACCTTGCCGGAGAAGGGAGTCCTCATCACGACCATCGTCAGCAGTGAGTTGGGGCGGGCCATCGCCCGTCGGTACGGGGTCGAGACCATCAATACGTTGACGGGATTCAAGTACATCGG
>PKQY01000023.1 GCA_017577895.1 Bacillota bacterium | reverse complement strand
CACAATTGCCGTTTTGGTAGTGGTAAATGGCCACCGACATCTGCAAAAGCCCCTTTAAAAAGGTGTTCGTCCGGTCTTCCATCCACAACTCTTCCAGCAAATCGTGACAGGCGTAATACTCACCTTGGTTGAACTGTTCAAAAAATTGATAATAAAGTTCCGGGTATTTTTTCTCCACCGCTTCTCCCTCCCAACCGGCATCAAAAACCATAGACGGCTTCCACGACAACCGATACAATAGAGTTGGCAGAAAGGACGGTTACCATGGACTTATTGTATAATTATCCACTTTGGGCGGCCCTGGCCGCCATCGTTTTGGCCCAAAGCATTAAAGTGATCTTGCACTGGTTAGCTCTGCGGGAATGGAACTGGAATTTGCTGGTCAGCACCGGCGGCATGCCGAGTTCCCACTCGGCCGCCGTTGCCGCATTGACCACCGGCATCGGCATCCAAGAAGGGCTGCAATCGCCCCTTTTTGCCATCAGCGTCATTTTCAGCATGATTACCATGTTCGATGCGGCGGGCATCCGGCGCCACGCCGGTGAACATGCCGTTGTCCTCAACCAACTTTTGGAAGAGTTGAAAAACATCAGCCAAATCGATTGGAGCCATCCGGAAAAAGGTCAAGAAAAACTGAAAGAACTGCTGGGGCACAAGCCGACGGAAGTCTTCGCCGGCGGTTGGCTCGGATTTTTCACCGCCCTGGCCGTCAACGCATGGTCGCCTTTTTGACGCTTATTCCGTCGGCTGATCGGCGTTCACCGGAATGGCCGGCTGCCGGTTCAACTCGTCCAGCATATGTTCGGTAACAGTGCCGTCTCCTTTTTTGACAACGTACACGGTCACTTCTTTTTTGCCCCATTCGTCATATATTTGTTCCACCGTTTCATAGTACAAGTCAATCATGTAACCTCGAATGGCTGAACCGGTGTCCGCCACCACCCCGTAGCCGTAACCGGGAATGTAAAGGATGGTCCCCATGGGAAATACGTTCGGGTCGGCGGCAATGGTGGAATACACGTCCCGACGGACCCGAACTCCGGAGGCCGTAATGCCATAAGCCGGATGATCCGGCGTTTTTCCCGTCGACTCCACTCCGGCCGTATATCCGGTGGCGATGACTTTCACTGTCGGCAAACCGCGCAAATATTCCCGGACATTATGGATTTGTTTGACCGTCTCCAAGCTCCAGGCTGAAACCGACTGTTGACGTGCGGGCAACGGTTGTTTGGAACGCTCCGGTTGCTCCGCTTCATCGGCGGTCGACATGGCCGAACGGGCCGATGCGGTCTGTTCGTTGGCTATCGGCAACAGCCATCCGGTTTCCATCGCAAACAGCTGTAACCAAACGAAACCGCTCAAGACCAACAACCACCGTTTTCGCTTGACCAAATGGGGCACAAGCCCCCACCTCCGCCATGCAAGGAAAGTGATAGGTAGCGAAACCGAAACATAGCGTTCCCCGTTTGCCGAAAAACATACAAGGCACCGTTCGCCCCACGATCTCTTTTAATGGCGGAGGAGATTTGATAGACTGGACATGAGAAAAGTGCATCACGCCAGGCTCGCGGGAGTCGGTATCCATGGTCCGACTGAGAGGATGCTGCCTGAAGCATCGACCGTCTGAACCTGTTCTGGGTCATGCCAGCGTAGGGAGTGTAGCCGGCCATCGCACCACGGTGATGGAAAAACAATCGGTACGCCGCTGGTTCAGCGGCGTTTTTTGATCAACCCATGGCCAAGGAGGAACCGATTTGCAACGACCTGCCTTGTTCGTCATCAGTGACGGGAAAGGAAATGCAGAGCGCCTGCTGCAGACGGCAATGACACTGGCGCCCGTCATTGACGGTTTCATGTTGCGCGAAAAACAGTGGACGGCGCGGCAAATGTGGGAGTGGGGTAAGGCGCTCTTAGAGGCCGGTTTTCCCCCGGAAAAACTGTGGATCAATGACCGCCTTGACGTCGCCTTGGCCCTTTCTGCCGGCGGCGTACACTTGGCGGGCCACAGCCTTCCGGTGGCCGCCGCCCGAGCGTGCGTCACTCCTCCGATGAAAGTCGGCGTCTCGGTCCACTCCTTGGACGAAGCCCTCCAAGCCGCCGACGAAGGGGCCGATTACGTCCTTTTTGGGCACATTTTCCCCACGCCGTCCAAACCCGGCTTGCCCGCCCGGGGCCTCCCATCCTTAAAGGAATTGGTGGTCCGGCTTTCGATTCCGGTCTTGGCCATCGGCGGCATTCATGCCGACAACGTCGCCGCCGTCATGGAAACCGGTTGTGCAGGAATTGCCGTCATTTCGGCCGTTCTGGGAGCGCCCAATCCGCTGGCAGCGGCCCAGACCATCCGCCAACGTCTCCATGCCGCCTGTTCCCCATGACGGGCAAACCGATCGAACCGAGAAAGGAGGAGCCAACATGCTGCTCACCATCAACGGCGAAAACCGTCACGTCCCACAGGAAGTAGACAACATTGAAAAACTGCTGCGGCATTTGAACATTCAACGGAAAATCCTCATCATCCAGCACAACGACCAGATCGTATCGCCCGAAAACTATGCCAGTGCCATTCTGCGGGAAGGCGATCGCATCGAATTAATCCATTTTGTCGGTGGCGGATGAAACGCCGCCGAACACTGACCTTTCATTGAAGGAGGACCGCTTCATGGATACTTGGAACATCGGCCCGTATACGTTTCGTTCCCGTCTGCTGTTGGGAACCGGCAAATTCTCATCGCTGGACATTCAAAGCAAAGCTGTGGAAGCCTCTCAGGCCGAAATTCTCACCTTTGCCGTCCGTCGTCTGAACTTGGACCAACCGAACGAACCGAACTTTTTGGAAACGCTGGATTTGAGCAAGTTTAAACTGTTGCCCAACACGGCCGGAGCCAGAACAGCGGAAGAAGCGGTGCACATCGCCCGCCTGGCCCGGGCGTCCGGTTTGTGCGACATGGTCAAAGTCGAAGTCATCGGCGATCCGAAATATTTGCTGCCCGATCCGGTCGCCACGTTGGAAGCCACCAAGCAATTGGTCAAAGAAGGATTCATCGTCTTGCCCTACTGTTCCGACGATCCGGTGCTGGCCAAAAAACTGGAAGAAGCCGGCGCCGCCGCTGTCATGCCGGGGGCTGCCCCCATCGGCAGCGGACTTGGTCTCCTCAATCCGTATTATTTGCAAATCATTGTGGAACAGGCCCGGGTGCCGGTCATCGTCGACGCCGGCATCGGCTCGCCGGCCGACGCGTGTCTGGCCATGGAGTTGGGGGCCGACGCCATTTTGCTGAACACGGCCGTCTCGCAGGCCAAGGACCCGGTATTGATGGCCGAAGCCATGCGGGACGCGATTATCGCCGGCCGAAAAGGGTATTTGGCCGGCCGCATCCCGAAAAAAATGACCGCTTCTCCTTCCAGTCCCACCACCGGACTGCCTTGGGGAAGTGCGGCCCCCTCGGCATGACCGTAAGAAAGCCGAGCCTCCACACCGCCATACGCGGGTGGAGGCTCTTTTTCGCCATACGCGGGTAAAGGCTCTTTTTGTGGAAGCTCTTTTTAATGTGATGGATGTCTTGTTCTGAATGCCGATCTCAACGGCTGGAGGCATGGGCCAACAGTTTTTTCGGTTTCCGGGCTTCCCGGGAAAAGGACGTGTTCTGTTCTTTCCGCGGCAATGCCAACAGCCGGTTCATATCCACGTTGCCGCCGCTGACAATGACCGCCACCTTTTTCCCTTTCAGCCATGGGTACCGACCGGACAACAGCGCCGCCACCCCCACGGCCCCTGCCCCTTCCACCAAGCTTTTGTTCCGTTCCAGCAAGAGCCACATGGCCTCGCTGATTTCCTCTTCCGTCACCGTAATGACATCGTCCACCACTTTTTGGACGATGGAAAACGTCAATTCCCCGGGTGTTTTAACCGCCAAACCGTCGGCGATGGTCTGGATGGAAGACAACGTCGTCCGCCGGCCGTTCTGCAAGGAGAGGAGCATGGACGGCGACCCGGCCGGTTCGATGCCGATGACTTGAATTTGCGGCTGAACGGCTTTGACCGCCACGCCGACCCCGGCGATGAGACCGCCGCCGCCAATCGGCACTAAAATGGCATCCAGATCTAAGCGATCTTGTAACATTTCCAGGGCCACTGTCCCCTGACCGGCGATGACATGCGGATGATCGAAGGCGTGAACAAAGGTGGCGCCGGTCAAGCGGCAAAACTGCATGGCGTATTCATAGGCATCGTTGTACGTATTGCCTCGAAGCAACACTTTCGCCCCATACCCTTCCGTCGCCTCGATTTTGGCTTGGGGGGCTTGTTCCGGCATGACGACCGTCGCCGGAATGCCGAACAATGACGCCGAAAGGGCCACCCCTTGGGCGTGATTGCCCGCCGAGGCGCAAACGACCCCTTTTTGCCGTTCTTCCGGCGATAAATGGGCAATCATATTGTAGGCGCCCCGGATTTTAAACGCCCCGGTGCGCTGCAAGTTTTCCAGTTTCAAATACACCTCGCAGCCGCTCCAGCGACTGAACGTTTTTGAGTACAAAAAGGGCGTCCGGTGTACGACGGTACTGACGATATTTAATGCGTCCACCACATCGCTGTATTGTACCCAATCCCCATCTCGCATCACCTCTTTGTTCGTTCACGGATTCCGCCAATATCAAAAAAACCTCTCGCCCTAAGGGACGAGAGGTTCCCGTGTTACCACCCTTCTTCCGGCCTGTCGCCGGCACTCATGGAGGCGCCATCCACGCCTCGCTTCTGTAACGGGAAAACCCGGAGACACTTACTGATCACGAACCGCCAGGTCCGTGACGTTCAGCTCCCATCTCCCAGGTGATCTTCGCAAACGGCTGCTTACCGGATTCCCACCGCCACCGGCTCTCTGAAAAGCACATCCGTCTGCTACTGTCCTGTTCATCGATGTTGCTACCGTTATGCAATTCGCTTTTGCCTGCCATTGTAACACAAGCGAAAAAACGGGTCAATCGTGCTACCGGCCCCATCTAAAACATGCGAAAACCTTTCTGTCGCAACGACCGAATGACGACACCGCTGAGAATACATCCGGCCAAACCCGCCGACAACACGAGCCAATCGACCCAGGCAAACTGCCGTTGCGTTTTGAAGAAAAACAAATACGCCACTAACAACACGTACAACAAAATGGGCAACCAGGTCGTTTTGGCCAGCATGTTGAGGATGAATCCGATGCCAAAGGCCAAGACCAAGAACAGCAGGATGGAGATGATCAACTGGGCGATGTTCATGGGCTCACCCCTGGCTTAAAACTTTCCTTTTTTCAAGACCAGCGGCAAGCCGCCAATCAAATACAACGCCCGGTTGTCGACGATTTTTTTCATGAACGCGGCCTGGCCACCAAACAGCTTCCGGCGGCCAACCATGCCGATGCCTTCGCCTTTGCCCAAAGAAGCCACAGTCCCGCGGTGAATGTAACGGAACGGCGTCATGGAACCGCCCCGCAACAAGGCGACCAAATTGGCGCCCAAAGCCTTACCTTGTTGCGTCGCCATCTGGGCTGTCGGTGGATAGGGCCGGCCTTCTTCGTTGAACACCAACGAACAGTCGCCGATGACAAAGACGTTTTCCAACCCGGGCGCCCGGAGATATTCGTCCACTTTCACCCGGCCCCGCATCGTCTCGATGCCGCTGTTTTCCACGACGGGATTGCCCCGCACACCGCCGGTCCAGACGACGGTGCCCGCCTTGATCTCCTGGCCGTCGCCCAAGATGACGCCTTCGGGCGTGCATTCTTTGATGGGCGTATTGATCAAAAACGTGACTCCTTTGTTTTCCAATACGCGAACGGCGTATTCCACCAATTCCGGGTCAAACCCGGGCAACGCCTGCGGCGCGGCTTCGACGACGTAAATTTTCACCAAATTCCGGTCCACGTCGTATTCCCGGCACAATTCCGGCACCCGATCGGCCAGTTCACCGACAAACTCGATGCCGGTAAAGCCGGCGCCGCCGACGACGATGGTCAACAGTTCCGGCCGATGATCATTGGCGAATTTGGCGAACATGTATTCAATGTGTTGGCGAATCATCCGCACTGTATTAATATTCCGGATGCCGAAAGCGTATTCGCCCAAGCCCGGAATGCCGAACGTCTCCGGCGCGCTGCCTAAAGCGATGACCAAATAATCGTAATCCAGCTTGTCCCCTTCGGCCAATTCCACTTGCTGGGCTGAAACATCGATGGCCGTGACCCGTCCTTGGAGAAACCGGATTTTTTTCTCGTTCAACAACGAGGAAATCGGCACCCGAAAACGGTCGTGATGGGCCGTGCCGGCAGCCGGCATGTGCAACTCGGTCGTGAAGTAATGGTAGCTGTTTTCATTGACCAAGGTGACTTCCGCTTCGTTGTAATGCAGTTTTTTCTGCAACGTGACGGCCGTCATCATTCCGCCATATCCGCCACCAAGAATCAATATCTTTTTTGCCACGGCATACATCCTTTCTTTCTCTGTCCAGTCCGCCCGCAGTCCATGAATCTTTTTCCATGATATGCTTTTCCCCGTCAATTTTCAAGACAGAAATCGGCCATTCAAACGTCGAAATGTCCAAAAGAGGCAATTACACCAATTTTTCAGACATATGTTTTTGTCCAATCATGGGGTTTATAAAATAGCCGATTCGGCTTATAATGTACGCGAAATGTGGTCTTTTCATGATTTATCGGGGGTGTAAATGAAAATGTCAGAAAATCCTGCAGGACATGTGGATAAACGAGTATATGACATCACGGTCATCGGCGGTGGTCCCGCAGGGCTGTTTGCGACCTTTTACGCCGGTATTCGCAACTGCAGCGTCAAGCTCATCGAAAGCTTGCCCCAATTGGGAGGACAATTGGCCGCACTGTACCCGGAAAAATACATTTACGACGTCGCCGGCTTCCCGAAAGTACGGGCGCAGAAACTCGTGGATCAGCTCATCGAACAAATGAACTTGTTTAACCCGACCGTCTGCTTGGAAGAGCAAGTCCTCAAGGTCGAAAAGCTGGAAGAACGTTCCTTCCGGCTCACCACGAACAAAGGGGTGCATTACAGCAAAGCGGTCATCATCACCGCCGGCGTCGGTGCCTTTGAACCGCGCAAACTGCCTTTAGACAACATTGAGCACTTTGAGAAAACCAATTTGTATTATTTCGTGCGCGATATGAATTTATTCAAAGGCAAAAGAGTGCTCATCGCCGGCGGCGGAGACTCGGCGGTGGATTGGGCATTGATGCTGGAACCGGTGGCAAAAGAAGTTACTTTGGTGCACCGGCGGGATACGTTCCGGGCCCATGAACACAGTGTCGAAAACTTGAAAAAATCATCGGTCCGCATTATGACCCCCAAGGAAATCATCGCCTTGGAAGGCGACACGGAGATTCGCCAAGTCATTTTGCAGGACAACAAGACGAAAGAACAAACCACGGTAGACGTGGATGCCGTCATCGTCAATTTTGGTTTCGTATCTTCCCTCGGGCCCATCAAAGACTGGGGTTTGGAAATTGAGGGCGGTTCCATCAAGGTCAACTCCCATATGGAGACCAACATTCCGGGCATTTTCGCCGCGGGGGACATCGCAACGTATCCGGGCAAAATCAAACTCATCGCCACTGGCTTCGGCGAGGCGCCGATGGCCGTCAGCAACGCCAAACTGTACATCGATCCAAGCGCACGGTTGCAGCCGGGCCACAGCAGCAGCCTGAACCTGTAATCAACAAAAACGAACGGGCTGTCCTCCCTCTCGGTTGGACAGCCCGTCATCCTCAGCACGGTCTCAGCACTGTTCCGGTTGGCCGGCCGCGTCTTTCGTCCGGAACGAATGACCGCAACCACACGTGCTGATGGCGTTGGGGTTGTGGATCGTAAATCCGCCCCCCATCAAGGTTTCCTTGTAATCAATCTCGACGCCTTGCAAAAACGGAGCGCTTTTCGCATCGACCAAAATGCGCACGCCGTGTTGCTCCAATTCCATATCGTCCTCATGTTTCTGATCGTCAAACCCCATGCCGTACGAAAAACCGCTGCAACCGCCCGGATGAACGCCAATCCGCAAATAAAGGTTCGGATTGCCGTCCTTTTCCATCATTTCTTTAATTTTTTCGCAGGCCGGTTCCGTCAATGTCAACATGAGGCCCCCTCCTTTCGGTTACGTTATAATATACAGTATACGACCATCCCTACCGGCTGGCAAGAGTACAGCACAATCAACAATTGGATTCTCGACAATCTTGGTTTATAATTATAATAAATGGTGAAAGGAGTTGGGAAACATGGAGCAAGCCCATAACCCGACCATTGAAGAACAAGTGCAAGAAGTGCTCGATAAACTGCGTCCCTTCATCCAACGGGACGGCGGTGACATCGAGTTGGTGGGTGTGGAAAACGGCGTCGTCAAAGTGCGGTTGATGGGTGCTTGCGGCAGTTGCCCCGCATCGACCATCACGTTGAAAGCCGGCGTGGAACGGGCGCTCATTGAAGAAGTCCCGGGCGTCGTCGAAGTGGAACAAGTGCTTTAATCCAATTAAGCCAAAAACCCGTCCCGAAAGCTCTGGGACGGGTTTTTTTAATCCAGATGAGCGACGCCTTTTTCCGGCAACCAACGGGATTCAAAATGCTGGGCAATGTATTGCAAACTCAATGGATACACACGATCTTGCAAGATGTAACTGAACTGTTCGCCGTTCACCGGGTAGGGCGGCTTCTCGAACAGACGGATTTGATCGGTTTCGAAACCTTTCGGCAACGGATCAAGCCGCAACACTTCCCCGTAATAAATGTTTTTCGTCAACTGATACCGCTTGCTCCGCAATGAATATTGGCCAATCCACTGCAACCCTTTGAGCACCGCTCCCGATTCTTCGTACACTTCCCGGACCGCTGCGGCCATCGGATGCTCGCCTTTCTCCACTTTTCCGCCCGGCAGTTCCCATCCTCTCGTCTGATGGTGCACCATCAGCAACCGATGATTGTAATTGGGAAAGATCAGCACGTGCTTCGCGGCTTCCACATCGGCATGCTCCAAGTCAAACGTCAGTCGGATGACGCCTCCGCCGGCTGCAGGAAATTGGAGCACACTCATACGATTTCCTCCAGCCATTTAACTTTTCGGCTCATCTTCCGTAAAGACGAAGGCGCAATGAGGCGCTCCTTTGGCCATACACTGAATTTGTTCCACCCGACATCCGAGCAGCCGTTGAAACAATTGGATTTCCCCGTCACAGGCTTGCGGAAACTGTTTAGCCACTTGTGCGATGGGGCAATTGTACTCTTTCAACGTGAATTGCTCACCCTGTTTTTCCAGCTCCACCATATACCCTTTGCGATTTTGCACCCGCACCAGCTGCTGGATTTTTTCCTCCAACGTCGCTCCGTTCACTTCTTCCTTGTATTGCCCATACAACCGCTCCGCCCGCCGCTGGAACAGCCGATTGACCACTTCGGGACCCTGGAGGTGTCCCAAGTCTTCCATGAGTTCAATGGCAAACGTCATGTACGCTTTCGGGAAATAGTCGTCCGCTTTCTCGGTCAAATGGTACACCCGGCTCGGACGGCCCATGGACTGACGGACCAAGTGGGAAGACAGCAGCTGATCCCGTTCCAAATTGTTCAAATGACGGCGCACCGCCATTTCGGTGATGCCTAACTTTTGGGCAATTTCACCGACGGACAAATTCGGGGTCTGTTTCAACAAGGTCAGGATTTCCTCGCGTGTATTGCCGACGCTTACCGCCACGGGGATCACCCTCTACCGTAGATCGTTACTGTATATTCTACTGTAATCCCGAGAGGAAGTAAACTTACGCCAGTATTTAGTTAGAAATTCTCCTTAAATAGTTCATCTGCCAAAAATTTGCGGACATATCCGGTGAAAGAGGGCAGCAGTTCGCCGGCCAAGCGCAGCGTGTCGCTCAATTCAGGAACCGTGACGGACAAGTATTCCCGCATCAGGCGGGTGCGAAAAGCGACCAGTTCCTTCAGCCGTTCCCCGTATTCGGCAGGAAAAGCGCCTTCTTGGGTCACAATTTCGACCAAATCCTGGTAACTCCCCGGATCCCGCAACATGAGCCCGTCGATGATGAGCGCACAGACGTCGGTCATGGCCTCCGTCAGCAGTTGAATCAGCCGCTCCACCGCCAGCCGATGAACGACGTCTTGTTCCATCGGGGCCGCGCCCGCTTCGGCCATCTGCAACAGCGTCGGCACATGCCCCTCGATAAACTGCAGCACCTCTTCCACTTTTTTTTCGTCCAGCGGATAAAGCACATCTCTCCCCCCTAGTCCAAGCTCTTGATGCGGACGCGCTCGGACAACACCGCATCGGGCAACCGATACAGTTCGTCCAAAAAAGCCGCTTGAAAACTGCCGGGGCCCCGAGCATCGGCCATCGCCTGCTCCGCCGCCACTCCGTAGAAGGCCAATGCTGCAGCGGCAGCCCATGCAGGGTCGGTTGCCACTGCGGTAAATGCCGCCACGACACCGGTCGCCAAACAACCGGTGCCGGTTACCAGTCCGAGCATCGGATGGCCGTTTTCTACCGCAAATCCGCCGTTGGGACCGACCACCACGTCCACCGGCCCCGTCACTGCCACCGTCACGCCTAACGAAGCCGCCGCCGACTTGGCCAGCTGAATTCGGTCGCCGGCTTCCCCGACCGAATCGACGCCCCGGCTCTGCCAACGCCATCCGATGAGGGCCGCCACTTCGGAAGCGTTCCCCCGTACGGTCGTCACGTTGACTTCGCGCAAGATGCGTTTTGCCGCTTCCAATCGAAACTCGGTGGCCCCGCCCCCTACCGGGTCCAACAAGACCGGAATACCCCGGCGATTGGCTTCCTGACCCGCCACGATCATGGACGCCAATTCTTCGGCGGTCAACGTGCCGATGTTCAACACAAGGGCATGGGCATGACCGACCATTTCCGCCACTTCTTCCCGGGCATACGCCATGACCGGCGAAGCCCCAATGGCCAACGTGCCGTTGGCGGTAAAGTTGGTGACCACCACGTTGGTCATATGATGAATGAGCGGCACTTGTTTCCGCACTTGTTGGCGCAAGGCCGCCACTTGTTGTCCCCAGTCCATGGACATACCCCATCTCCTTTGATGTCCGTGTGCTGTCAAAAGACATCGGCTCGTATATAATGTTAAGTTGAGACGATGTGTGAAGCAAACGAAAAACGAACAGGACGGGATGGGAACGATGGACGATCAAACGTTTTATCTCTACGATGAGACGGAACAGACGCGGACCCGCTTTGTCAGTTTCGTCGGCAAGCACCACCGGTTCGACTTGGCCATTGTCCGGACCGACCGGTTTTATGGTAAATCATTGGTCATCTCTCTGCAAAATGGCCGCTGCGCCATTGTCGGACAGGACGATTTGGAAGAGGAAGGTTACATCGCTTACGCCTTCGACTTGAGCGACGAAGAGGCGGAAGAATTGACCGAGTTCTTATATTTGGCCATCTGAATGGCACATAACGGCAACAAAACAGGGGCAACCTTCAAGAAAAGGAGGTTTGCCCCTTGTTCCGACGCAAGAACAGATACCGTGAGTTGGAAACCGTCATTTCCCAGCGCAGAGAAATCATCCCCGAAGAGTTTCCGGAAGGAGCGTATGGGGCGCCGTTTGACGGACCGTTGGGAAAATCGACGCCATGGGAACCAGGCATGCATGCCGTGTCGCCATTCACATACGAAAACCGGACGTTCCACGCAGGATTGGAACGGGATCATCCCGACTCCCATCCGACGCATTCGGAAACAGAAGAGGTGTAGCCTGTACGCGGCTACACCTCTTCGTTTCTTTTTTTGTTTCGCCCTTCCCGGTTCGTCCCCTTGTCGGGGGTGATTTTTTTCAAAACAAAGTACGGACACCCGAAATTGCAATACTCCTGCAAATACTCGCCTAAACTGGCGATCTTTTGGTCAAAGTTGACTTTGGGGCGGTTGTTTTCGTAAAATCCCCGCAATCGCAATTGTCCGTAACCCCAATCGCCGACAATGTAGTCGTATCGCGCCAAGATGTCGACGTAGCGCTGGCGAAACGCCTCTGCTTGCCAACCGTTGCGGTAATTTTCCACCACTTCATACTGTTGACCTTGAACGACGATGACCTGATTCTCCATCTTCATCACTGGGTTGTCTGCACCAATCTTTGCGCGTTTTGAGCTTGTTCATGGGCATGATACGAACTGCGAACGAGGGGGCCCGATTCCACGTGGCGAAACCCCCGCTTCAATCCTTCCTCTTTCAATTGGGCAAACTCTTCGGGGGTGTAGTACGCCACCAGCGGATAATGCTCCTTCGTCGGCTGCAAGTACTGCCCGATGGTCAATATATCACAGCCCACGGACCGCAAATCGTCCATCGTCTGCAAAATTTCTTCCCACGTCTCGCCGACGCCGACCATGATGCCGGATTTGGTCGGAATGTGCGGCCGCATCTCTTTGGCCCGCCGCAACAATTCCAACGACCGATCGTATTTGGCCGTCCGGCGCAACGCATTGGACAAACGGCGCACGGTCTCCACATTGTGATTGAGCACATCCGGCTCGGCATCCATCACCACCCGCAGGGCATCCCAATTGCCGCGAAAATCGGGAATCAACACTTCCACCTGGCAGTCGGGCATCCGTTGACGGATGGCCCGAATGGTGGCCGCAAAGATGGATGCACCGCCATCGTGCAAATCATCCCGGGCCACGGATGTGATGACCACGTATCGGAGGCCCATGGCTTCCACCGCATCGGCCACCCGTTCCGGCTCGGCCCAGTCCAATTCCGTGGGCTGGCCGGTTTTCACCGCACAAAAACGGCAAGCCCGGGTACATATATCTCCCAAGATCATAAACGTCGCGGTCCGATGGGACCAACATTCATAAATATTGGGGCAACGCGCCTCTTCACAGACGGTGTGCAACGTCTGGTGGCGCATCAATTGTTTCAGTTCCGCGTAATGGCCACCGGTTTGCAGCCGGATTTTGAGCCATTCTGGTTTTCGCTCGAGATCGTAGACGGGCATGTACACACCTCCGCCCCGGTTCATCGTAACCGTGGAATGCTCCCCGATTGATCCCATTATACCGTTTTCCTGCGGCAAAAACACTATCTCGTATCAGCCCTCACACATCGGTTCATCCCAACAATTGGCGTGCAAAGATTCGCTGGCAAAGCAAACAATGAAGGATGACGCTTTTTTGAGTTTCGGCTTGAGGTGAAGAAACGATGCGCCGCTCACTTGCTGCTCGTTTGGTCTTCATCCTGGCAGCCGCATGGATGCTGGCCGGAACCGGACTGCCACAGCCGGGCGCGTTAGCCGCCCCAGCATCGGCCGCCCATTCTCCGCATTCGACGGCTGCCGCTTCACCGGAAGAGGACAAGCAGCTCTTATACAGCCGCCGAATGGCGTATTACGTCCAAATGGCCGGATGGACCCGGCTGCCGTGGAATTGGTTTGCGGCCGTCGACCAATTTGAACGCTCGATTCAAGCCTTTCGGAAAGAGAAGGCACCGGGTCGGGTTTTGGCCATCACCATCCCGCCGTCTTTGTGGGCCGGTTGGCTGAACCCGAATCCCCAAGACACAAACCCGGACACGATTCGGTTTTTCGGCGGCATCGGCCAAGACGGCAACGGCGACGGCAAGGCCGACCCGGCGAACGACGACGATGTCATGGTCACGTTTTTAAGTTATTTCGCTCCCTATACCGGTTCGGAAGAAGATTTCATGCACGGCTTGTGGGAATATTACGGGACGGACTACGCCGTGCAACACATTCGCGCGTTTTCAGCCATTTACGGGACGTTTCGGCGGCTGGATTTGGACGAATACACGTTTCCGATCCCGTGGGGATACAACTATACGTATCACAACACGTGGGGGCACTCCCGCGGTTGGGGCGGCCGCCGCATGCACGAAGGCACGGACATTTTTGCCGCCTATGGGACGCCGGTCCGCAGCGTCAGTTACGGCTATGTGGAAGTCGTCGGCTGGAACAAATACGGCGGTTGGCGCGTAGGCATCCGGGATCTGAAAAACGTCTATCACTATTACGCCCACTTGTCGGGATTTGAGAAATCCATCCGGCCAGGAGTGGTGGTCAAACCCGGTCAAGTCATCGGCTATGTGGGCAACTCCGGTTACGGCAAACCGGGTACGCAAGGCAAATTTCCGCCCCATCTGCATTACGGCATGTACAAGTTTGACGGCCGCCAGCAATGGGCCTTTAATCCGTATCCTTCCTTGAAAGTGTGGGAACGGGCCGACCGCCGCCGTTAAAATTCGACGGGGGGAATGACGGGCACGACCGGGAGCAACCCTTCACCGGAAGGCGACTCCCTTCCATCCTCCGACGGGGTTGCTTGGGTTGGGCCGCTTCCCGTGCGTCCGCCTCCCGAGTAATAAAAGTCCGGTACTTGGCCGACAATGACGGCGTTGGAGAGGGGAACCCGGAGCGACACTTCCCCCGAATCGACGGAAAACGGCATGACGATGGCCACATGGGCTTTGATGACCGCATATACCGTAATCATGACCATGTTGATGCCGGCAGTCTGCATGTCAAAGGACAAGTCGACCGTCGCCGAACCCATCGGACGAAGCCGGATGGGCAACCGCGGGCCCAAGTGGGCCAAGAGTGTGCTTTTTGACGCTTGCCCCAAAGGAATGGTAATCTCGGCCTCCTCCAGCGCGTGCAACGCCTCCAAGACCCCTTTGGTCGTTTCCGTCTGAATGCGGGCGTATTCCGAGTAATTGAACACCGCGCTTTGAATTTCCCCTTGTCGGTTGTATTGCAGCGTGATCAATTCCCGAATGTCCGTCTGTTGGACGATTTTATTGGAAATCGTCTCGCTGATCGCTTCCGAGGCCAGTTGGTGGACATGCACCCGGGCAATGTTGATTAAAGGTTCCCGAATGTTCCGTTCGATGTAATTGAACAGTTGAACGCCAAGGAAGACCACGAACAACAGCACCAGCGGCCAGCCGTAGCGGGCCCATCGTCTTCTCCCTATCCACCCGCTGCCCTTTCGACGCCTCAGTCGGAACATTCGGTGCCCGCCTCCTCCGCATCTTCTTCATTGACCATACCTATGCCCGCCACTCTTCGGCTATACAGACCACACCCGTTCAATTTTTTCCCAAAGGGCACGAAACGTGTGATACAATCGAAAAAGTGACTGACAAATGCAGGAGGAGAGAACGTTGTCCACCCGACAGCCTGTAGACCTGACAAATTACGTATCGAATACTGATAAAAACGTGTACACGATTTTTAACCTTCCGGAAGAAGTCATCGCCGTCATTTTCGCCTATGTTTCTCGCAGTCCGAAAAGCTTTCGTGAAAACTTGCGCACGTTGCTGGAAAAAGAAGAAATTTTGGCCCAGCCCGGGAATCAATTGCTCCTCTCCGACACCGCCCGCCGGTTTCACGAACGTTGGGTCGTCGGGTACGGCCATTCCAGCGTCGCCGAGCACGCCGTGGCCCACGTCGGCATCGAAAAAATCAGCCGCCTCGCCTCCGCTGAACTGGAATTGGCCAACCGCTTCAACAGCTTCACCGAATATAGCCAGCGTTATCAACGGCCGCAGCGGGGCGATTTTTACATACCGGTCGAATTGGAACGACACCCGCAGTTACGGGATGCATACATCCGTTTTCAACACGAAGCGTATGACGCCTATGAAACGTTGCTGGCACACTTGATCCCGTATTTGAGAAACAAATTCCCACGCCGTGAAAACGAGACGGAAAAAGCATATGACACGCGGATCGAAAAACTGGCCTTTGAAGATGCCCGCTACGTCCTGACGCTGGCCACGTTGACCAACTTGGGCATGACCGGCAACGGCCGGGCGCTGCGGGACACCTTGGTGGTGCTCTTGGCCAGTCCGTACCCGGAATGCGTCCGCCTGGCAAAAGAGATGGAAGAAGAAATCAGCAAGGTCATCCCGACCTTGCTCCGGCACGTGGAAGCATCCCGCCATCTTCAACAATGTTTCCGGCAATTCCACCAAGACGCAGCTCCCGATGCCGGCAGGGAAGCGAGCTGCGGCCAGCCGCCGGCGGAAGCAGACAGCGCCTGCGAACCGAACGCCCGGCCGCCGCGCATCCAGATGGCCGATTATGAAACGGTGCTGAACCAACTGTGCGCCGGCTGGTTGTTCAGCTACCGGCATCTCGATTACGAAGAATCCCAACAACTCGCAAAACAAATGTCGGTGACGCAAAAAGAAGAGATGCTGCGCACCGCTTTGGTCACGTTAGGGCCGTACGACAACCCCCATCCGGTATTCGATCAAGTGCGGTTAAAACTGTTCCTGACGGTTTCCGAAGCTAACTGGCATCAACTGTTGCGGCACAACCGGCGGACGGCCTTCATCTTCCAACCGCCCAGTCCCCACGGAGGCATCACCGTTCCGCCGCACATCCAAGAGGCGGGTTTGACGACGGTGCTCCTACAAGTGACCGAAAAAGCGGCCCGGTTGTACCGACAAATTGCGGCATACGCACCGACCGCTGCGCCTTACTGCGTCACCAACGCCCACCGTCGGCAAATCGTCGCCGACCTCAGCCTCTGGGAACTGTACCATTTAATCAACTTGCGCACATCGCAAGAAGCCCAGTGGGACATCCGGGGGACGTTCGAACACATCCACCGGCAATTGGCGCAAACCCATCCGGTCATCGCCGAGTTTGCCAAGCGGCGCCCGTAAGACGCCTGCAAAACAATACCGCCAAAGCGAAAACGGGGCCTATCGGTCCCGTGCCATTTTTTTCAAACTGCTGTTATACCATTTTCAACAACGCTTCTTTCCCTTTCATCCCCGGCATGATGCCCAACGCCCGCGCCTGCGCCGTCACTTTTTCCAATGGCGCTTCCAACAAGTCGTCCAAACTGCGCACACCCACCGCCCGTCCGGCGATGATGCCCCGGTGGGCCAGCCTTTCATCGAGCAAATCCACGTCCAGCGCCCCGCACATGATATATCCCTTCTCGTTGGAGATGGCGATCAAGTTCGTCTTTGGGAGTTGCACAACCGTGCCGACAAAGGCATGGCCGTCAATCATCAGCGGCTTGACCACAACCACTACGGGCCCTCCCTTCTGAACTTCTCCCTCTCATGTTATGTCCAGGGAAAGGTACCGGTGCGCCGCTTTCACACGGTCCCGGTGGTTACACGAACATTCTCCACCTCAAAACTTTGGTTCGCCAAGTCGTCATGGATCGTCGAGGCCAGCAGCTCGACTTTTAATCTTCTTTTATCTAACCCTCTTTCATCCGAATGAACAAAATGCAATTTGGTCTCCCCCATATCGTACGTGGCCCTTTGCTCATCGCCCGTCATGTCCGGAAAAATCGCGCCGATATACTCCCAGGCTTCTTTCGAAAATGGACACCGCACCACGGCTTCTGTAATCCCGGTAATTCCATTCTCCCGGGCATTCGGTTTCATGAAATATTTTCTCATGAATTCATATTTCTCTTGACTGTCCATTTCCAAAAAGAAAACTTGCAGATCCGTCCCCGGAATGGGTGGAGTAAAAACCAGACGAAACGGCAATGTCTTTTTCAAAAGCCCAAACAACATCTTAAATGTGATCCGTTCTGGAGGACTGGCGTCAATGCACCGTTTTCGCAATTCCTTTTCCAACGAATCCAGCTGATCCGTCATCAAACACAACCCGAAAATGCCCCGCAAACCTCGGTTGTATTTTTCCACCCACTCTTTGCGCCAACCCCCGCCGTCTTTCGTCTTCAACCAAACCAACTCTAAGTATTGGTTTCCGATCCAAATGTTGGCGACCTGAAATCCTTTGGTCCTTTTCCCTGCATTCGGATTGAACGGAAAACCCATCGGCTCAATGGTGTTTTTGAGCGTTTCTAATTTGGTCTGATCGCCGTCGATATGTACGACAAAATGATCGAGGCGCATCATCGTTGGCCACTTCCTAAAATTCATAATTTGCACTATCTTACATTATCCGTGATTCATGAACAAAATGAACATCATTCATGAAAGAAAGTGTAGGGCCGATTGCCCATCTCATTTTTGTTCAAAAACCGATTTCGCTCATTTTGTCGATCATTGCCGTTTTATGGATTGTCGTGCCGTTTGTTTTGAAACGAAGAGGAAAAAATGTGATTGTCAATGAAGATATGTAATTGACCAATCGGCGCTTCCGAAAGGCATTCAGCCGCAGACCCTGGACAAGGTGCTCATGGTTGCAAAACAGTGCCGAGACGGCTTGACAACCGAAGAAGTCGGACGGCATATCGGCATCAGCCGAACGACGGTCCGCCGCTATTTGGAGTATCTTGTTTCCATCGGCCAAGTGAGCGCCGACATTTCCTATGGATCGGTGGGCCGTCCGGAAAGGATTTATAAGAAGATACGATGACACAAATACGCAAGAGAAAGCGTGGGAAGAGCGTTGGCTGTGTTTAGCGGCATTTTGCTTCAAATCATGGTCCCAATGCTGTTCATTGTCGGGATAGGGGCGCTGTTGCATCGCCGATTTCATTTTGACATGAATACATTATCCAAGCTGAATATGTACGTGTTGTTGCCGGCTGTGGCGTTTACCAACGTGTATGACAGCGAATTGAACGGAAAGGTATTGGCGGTCGTATTCGGCTTTCTTCTTTTGCAAAGCAGTGGATTGATCGTCATGAGCATGTTGATGGCCAAATGGTTCAAACTCGAACGAAGCATGGCGGCCGTGTTTCAAAATACGATTGTACTCAACAATTCCGGCAATTTTGGCATTCCTGTCAGCCAACTGGTGTTTCATCAACAGCCGCTTGGGGCGGCAATTCAAATTGTCGTGACCATATTCCAAAACTTTCTCACCAATACATATGGCGTTTATCAGTTTGTTTCGGGAAACGGGAAAAAAGGAAAATGGACTGCAGAGTTCTGGAAAAATCCAGTTCTTCATGCATTGTTGCTCGGTGTGGTTTGTCGTTGGCTTCATGTCCCTATACCATCCTTTTTATGGACGCCGCTTCAGCGCATCGCCGATGCATTTTTAGCCATCGCCCTCTTTGCATTAGGAGCGCAAATTGCCTATACCCGTTTTACCGCTTTGCCGCCACTGTTATATGTGAGCGTGTTGGGCCGCCTGCTTTTTTCGCCGTTGTTGGCTATGACATTCATCTTTCTGTTGGGAATCGACGGTGTGACTGCCCAAGCATTGCTCATCGCCAGTTCCTATCCTTGTTCGCGCAACACGGCTCTGTATGCACTCGAGTATGATTGTCACCCCGACTACGCTGCTCAGGCGGTGCTTCTGTCGACATTATTCAGCGCCATCACTGTGACCGGTGTGATATATGCCGCCCGGTTGTGGTTTTCATAAACCGGTCCATTTGTCCCGCCGCAGCCGCCACGAGAAAACCGTTGGCCCAAGTTAACAGTTGTCCGGCATCCACCGTCCATCCTCTCCTCTCTCATGCCCATCGCCCTGTGCATCGTCCATGGACGACTTCTTGTGAGGGGCAGAAAAAAACCGCCGGTACGACTCTGCCGTCACCGCCCTATGGACGATGACGGCTTGGAGTTGTACCAGCGGCATTGAAACCATTCACGCGGTGCAATGCACATGGCGGAAAAAAACCTTGATGGATCAGGTTTAACCGATGCTGCCTTCCATTTCCAGTTTGATCAGCCGGTTCATCTCCACGGCGTACTCCATGGGCAATTCTTTCGTGAACGGCTCAATGAAGCCCATGACGATCATTTGCGCTGCTTCTTCTTCGGAAATGCCCCGGCTCATCAAGTAAAACAGCTGTTCTTCGCTGATGCGGCTGACCGTCGCCTCGTGTTCCAGCGTGACGTCTTTGTTTTTCACTTCGTTGTACGGAATCGTGTCGGATGTCGACTGTTCATCCAAAATCAACGTGTCGCACTCGATTTTTGCCTTGGACCCTTTCGAATTGGGGCCGAAAGACGTCAATCCGCGATACGTCGTTTTGCCGCCTTGACGGCTGATGGATTTGGACACAATGGTCGAGGTGCATTCGGGCGCCAAGTGGATGACTTTGGCACCGGCGTCTTGGTGTTGTCCTTTGCCCGCCACGGCGATGGACAAGATATTGGCTTTCGCCCGCGGCCCTTTCATGATGACGGCCGGGTATTTCATGGTCAGTTTGGAACCGATGTTGCCGTCGATCCACTCCATGGTGGCATCTTCATACGCCACCGCCCGTTTCGTCACCAAGTTGTACACGTTGTTGGACCAGTTCTGGATGGTCGTGTAACGGACCCGGGAGCGGGGTTTGCAAATGATCTCCACCACGGCGCTGTGGAGCGAATCGCTGCTGTAAATGGGCGCCGTGCACCCTTCCACGTAATGGACGAAGCTGTCCTCGTCGGCGATGATCAGCGTCCGTTCAAATTGGCCCATGTTTTCCGAATTGATCCGGAAATACGCCTGCAGCGGGATTTCGCATTTGACGCCCTTCGGCACGTAAATGAAGCTGCCGCCGCTCCAAACGGCGCTGTTCAGCGCCGCAAACTTGTTGTCCGTCGGCGGAACGACGGTGGCGAAATACTCCCGGAACAAATCGGGGTATTTTTTCAGGGCCGTGTCGGTGTCGCAAAAGATGACCCCTTGTTCTTCCAACTCTTTTTGCATGTTGTGGTAAACGACTTCCGACTCGTACTGGGCGGAGACGCCGGCCAGAAACTTCTGTTCCGCTTCCGGGATGCCCAGCTTGTCGAACGTGCGCTTGATCTCTTCGGGCACCTCGTCCCAGGAGCGGCCTTTTCGTTCCGTCGGTTTCACATAGTACGTGATGTTGTCAAAATCGATTTCCGACAAATCCCCGCCCCACGTCGGCATCGGCTTGGACCAAAAAATTTCCAACGCGTTCAAGCGGAATTCCCGCATCCAATCCGGCTCACCTTTAATGCGGGAGATTTCTTCCACCACTTCACGGCTCAAGCCTTTCTTGGCCCGATACACCGAAATGTCCGGATCCCGGAAACCGTATTGATATTCGCCAAACTCCAGCACTTCTTGTTTCGCCATCCCGCTTCCCTCCTTTATCGTCGGGACTCTAACAATATATTCATAATGCCTTTGAACCCGCTATTTTCCCGCTTCTTCCCCGGGTGACGCCGCCTCTTTGAGCGCCTGTTCCATCGCCTTCCAGGCCAAGGTGGCACATTTGATGCGGGCGGGAAACTTGGATACGCCGTGCAAAGCTTCCAAATCACCCAAGTCCACATTTTCCGGAACGCGACCTTGCACCAGTTCATAAAAATGCTGGGCCAAGGACAGCGCCTCGGGGATCGTCAACCCTTTCACCGCTTCTGTCATCATCGAGGCCGACGCCAGGCTGATGGAACAACCTTCGCCGTCAAAGCGAATCGCCTCGACCCGATCGCCTTCCAGTTTCAGCTGCAACTCGATGCGATCGCCGCACGTCGGATTGTTCAACTCGATGTGGATGCCGTCTTGTTCTGTCAATTTTCCCCGATTTCGCGGCCGTTGATAATGATCCATGATGACGCGACGGTACAGTTCATCCAATTGCATGTCCGAAAAACTCCTTTGCGCGGACGAGGGCTTCCACCAGCCGGTCCACATCTTCTTTCGTATTGTACAAATAAAAGCTGGCCCGGGCCGTCGCCGTCACTCCCAACCACTTCATCAGCGGTTGCGCGCAGTGATGTCCGGCCCGCACGGCAACCCCTTCGGTGTCCAAAACGGTGGCCACGTCGTGGGGATGAATACCCGGCAAGTTGAACGTCACGATGCCGGCCCGCTGTTCCGGCCCGTACAGTTCAATGCCTTCCACTTGCCGCAGCCGTTCCAGGGCATAGCGAACCAACTGCTGTTCGTGCTCGTGCACGGCATCCATCCCGAGCGACTGCAAAAATTGGATGGCCGCAGCCAAGCCGATGGCGCCGGCAATGTTCGGCGTACCACCCTCGAATTTCCAAGGCGGTTCTTTCCAAGTGGATTCGTGCAACTCGACAAAGTCGATCATCTCGCCGCCGAACTCCACCGGCTCCAGACGTTTCAGCCATTCAAGCTTGCCATACAACACTCCGATGCCGGTGGGTCCCAGCATCTTATGTCCGGAAAAGGCAAGGAAGTCGCAATCCAGCTCTTGCACGTCCACCGGCATATGGGGCACGCTTTGGGCTCCGTCCACCACCATGACAGCGCCATAACGGTGGGCAATGGCGGCAATGTCGCGAATCGGATGCACCGTTCCCAACACGTTGGACACATGGGCCATAGCCACCACTTTCGTGCGGGGACTCATCAGGCGCTCCACGTCCTCCAGCCGGATGGTGCCGTCGGGCTGCAACGGCACGTATTTCAACACGGCACCGGTCCGTCTGGCCGCTTGCTGCCACGGGATGAGGTTGCTGTGGTGTTCCATGGGCGTGATGACAATCTCATCGCCTGCTTGAATCCACTGTTCCGACAGCGCGCGGGCCACCATGTTGAGGCCGGCAGTCGTCCCCCGGTTGAACACGATCTCGGCCGTTTCCCGGGCATTGATGAACCAGCGCACCGTCTCCCGTGCCGACTCATACGCCTCCGTCGCCCGGTTGCCCAACGTGTGGACGCCGCGGTGCACGTTGGAATTGTACGTTTCGTAATATTCCCGGATGGCATCGATGACCGCCTGGGGTTTTTGGGAAGTGGCGGCGTTGTCCAAATACACCAGCCGGTGGCCGTTGATTTCTTGTGCCAAGATGGGAAACTGACGAATGACCTCTGCGTTCATGCTTGTAGCTTCCTTTCGATGACCGCCAACAGTTGGCGGCGAATTCCTTCGACCGGAATTCGCGTGACAACCGGCTCCAAAAAGCCCATGATGATCAATCGTTCCGCTTTTTCTTTAGGAATTCCCCGGGACATGAGGTAGTACAATTGCTCGGGGTTCACTTGTCCGACGCCGGCGGCATGGCCCGCCTGGACGTCGTTTTCATCGATGTAAAGAATCGGATTGGCATCGCCCCGGGAATGTTCCGACAACATCATCACTTTTTGTTCCTGACGGCCGTCGGCCCGGCGGGCGCCTTTTTCGATCTTGGTGATGCCGTCCATGATGAGCCAAGATGCATCCCGGGTCACGCCGCGGGAGAAGATCTCGCTTTCCGTGTATTGGCCGATATGACGGTTGCGGGACTGATAATTACATTGCTGATTGCCCGTGCCGATGGCGATGAGCCGGGAAGCGGAAGCGGCGCCGTTTTCCCGCAAAATGGAGTAGTTCTCGGCCAGCGTATGCCCGTCGTTCATCTCGCCCAAAATCCACTCCATGTGGCCGTCTTGCGCCACATCGGCCCGCCGGAACGTCACGTCGATAACCGACTCATGGAACAAATGCACGGAGGCAAACCGGACCCGCGCCCCCCGTTTGACGTACACTTCGGTCATACCCAGGTGCAAACCGGAGGCCGACGGGCCGGACACGCTGTTTTCCACGACCGTCAACGAACTGTTTTCATCGGCAATGATCAACAGATGAGGATAACAGCTGTCCTCTTGCAGCGTAAAACGGAACAGCAACTGCAACGGCAACTCCACTTCCACATTCCGCGGGACATAAATGAACGCGCCGCCGCTCCAGAGACTGGCGTGCAGTGCGGTCAGGCGGTTTTCATCCACGCGGATGGCGCCTTGCATGAAATGGTTGCGCACCAGCTCTTCGTGTTCGCGCAAGGCCGCATCCAGACTCGTCAACACGACGCCTTTTTGTTTCAACTCCTCGGCCAGGCGCACAAAACGGGTGGCGCCATTCTCCTGAACGAGCAAATGAGGGACTGTGTCATCCAGCCATGGCATGTCCTGTTTTAACTCGTGGAGAAACGCGGCATCCGCCGTGGGCGGTATCGTCGCTTGATCTGTACGAGGCGGTTGGACAGACGGCAACGGCCACCGTTGGATGCGCATTTTTTCGACTTTCGGCAAAGGCAGTTGCGCCACCTGGTCAAATGCGCGCAGGCGCAACTCGGTCATCCACTGGGGTTCCCGGCGGGATTCGGAAAAGCGTCGAATCCCTTCTCGTTCCAACGACTTGACGTCCACACTCATCTTACCCACTCCTTCACCGTCCATACTGCTTTCCCTGCATCGCTCAAACGTTCTGTCCCACCGTCTCATCGACGATGCCCAGCTCTTCTTTCAACCAGTCATATCCTTGCGCTTCCAGACGTTCGGCCAATTCCGGTCCTCCGGAGCGGACGATTCTCCCTTGCATCATCACGTGGACATAATCGGGCCGAATGTAGTTCAACAAACGCTGGTAGTGGGTAATGATGAGGAAGCCGGTCTTCTCACTGCGCATGGAGTTAACCCCTTTGGCCACCACTTTGAGGGCATCGATGTCCAACCCCGAATCGACTTCGTCCAGAATGGCAATTTGCGGTTCCAACATCAACATTTGCAAAATTTCGTTCCGTTTCTTTTCCCCGCCCGAAAACCCTTCATTCAAATAACGATGGGCAAAGGACGGATCCATCTCCAACAAGTTCATCTTTTCTTCCAGCTTGCGGATAAATTGCATCAAAGGAATGGGGTCGTTCTCGTCCCGGCGGGCGTTGATGGCACTGCGCAAAAAATCGGCATTGGTCACGCCGCTGACTTCACTAGGATATTGCATGGCCAAAAACAGTCCGGCCCGGCTCCGTTCTGCAACGTCCATTGCCAACAAATCTTGCCCGTTCAACGTCACCGTGCCGCCGGTCACCTCGTATTTCGGATGACCCATCAGGGCCGCCGCCAGCGTGCTTTTCCCTGTCCCGTTAGGGCCCATGATGGCATGAACTTCGCCGCCCTTGACATCCAACGTCACGCCTTTGAGAATTTCCGTATCTTCCACTTTGACTCGAAAATCGCGGATTGACAAGATCGGGATCGACATGAATCACTCCTCCTATATTTCAACCACAAATATTTTCATGCCGTGCACGTATTGGCCAAACATTCCAACCGCCAAATTGAACAACTCGATTGTAACGAAAACGCCTCATGCAGGCAAGGAAACGCAACTTTTTATACTTTTTAGTTGAACATGTTTAAAAAATCCCCGCAACATACCGTCTCTCACGTCGGTTTTTAGAATAATTTTATTCAAATACTAACTTTATTTTACCTCTTCTGTTGCCCTTCTGCAACCTTTTATTGTACAAATTGGGCCAATTGCTCCATCGTGCCGCCCGATTGCATATACAGCCAGTAAATGGCGTAGTCGCCGGGATACACACCCAGCCGCGCCGCCTCATCCCGGACGCTGGCAGGCACCGACAACACCAGGGCGGAAGGCAGCTGTTGTTGCAGCGGATGCGTATTAGTCATGGACTTCAGCGATACCGTTTCAATCGACGCCTCCTGCGAACGGTCCACCGGTGCGGTCACGACATAGTAAGCCGGCGTCGGAGCTGATTTCCCGGTCGGGGATACGGCCAGCAGCTGGCGCAGCACTTTTTCGATGGGCTGACCGTAATATTCGGTGCCAAACGTTACATCATCCGCATCCACCGGGACAATTTCCACCACCCGGTTCAGCCGGTTGACGCCGAACTCCACTTTTGGCTCCGGACCGACGCTGTAATAGGTATGCACTTGGTGAGGCCACAACTCCATCAAGCCGGACATGACCGTCAGCAACAACACCAACATCAAGACCGGAACGACCCGGCCGTACAGAACCGAACGGAGATGCCAAGAATCTTCAAACACGATCTCGCTGCCCAGCTCGGCGTCGGCCCATCCGCCTTTCACTTTTTGGAACCGGCCGTCCGGCGTCAGCACAATGACGCTATGTCCATCTTTGTCCAAGACCAATCCGCGTTTCAACGTCAATCCCTCTTTCCGCCCTACTGTTGTTCGGTTTTCGGCAACGCCAAATAATCCCGCAAATACGGATAATCGAAAATGAGCACCAACGCGATGGCGATGATGTATTTCCGATGCCGCTCCAACGTCTTGCGGCTCACGTTGACGACCTTCAGCAATTCCTTGATCGGCAGCGTCTTTTTCTCCAACAGACGGCTGACCAAATCGGTTTGGGAAGCGAGCACATAGGCCACTTCAAACAATAACTGACGGGAATCTTGATGTTTGGGCGAAACGCGCACCAGCTCCTGCAAACTGATCCCGAATTCCTTCAACTGCTGCGCGTATAATTGGATTTCTGCGCGGCGGGCAATACCCTGTTGCTCTTCGGCAAAGAGCCGCAACGATTCTTCCACTTCCACCGGGTTCAAGGTGTGTTCCTCGTCATCTTCCACATCGAAGGCGCTGAAGGGCACTTGATTTTGGAACCGTTGTTCCCGGCGAATGTAATCGATGAGCCGCCGCTGAATGACCATTTCGGCAAAGGATAAAAAACTGCGGCTTTCCTCCGGTGAATACCGATCTAACGCTTCATTGAACGCGCTCAAGGCGATGCTGAACTCGTCGTCCCGCCGAACGTCAATGTATTTTTTGCACACTTTCGAAGCCGTCTTAATCATGAACGGGTGATAATCCCGCAACAATTCTTGTCTCAACTGCTCGTCGCCGGCCTGCACCTGAATGACCAATTCTTCCAACGAACCGGCAGCTGAAGGTGCGAGGCTCGTTTGTTGAACCACGCGCGAACACCTCGCTCCATTGGGTTTCAAGCATGCTGGATCATGGATAGTATACATAATTTCGCCAGGTGGTCCAACTGAAGCAAACACAAAAAATGGCGGCGAGCCACCTCGCCGCCATCACATGAACCCGGAGAGCATCGTCTGCTTTTTTTCGCTCAACACTTTCAAGCGCTTTTTCAAGATCCATTCCCATTCCGCATCTTGCAACTGTTTGGCCACCAGCAACAAATCCAACGCCATGTCAATCTGGACTTCCAAAATGTGCTGCGGATCATCGGATACGCAGGAAATGCAGTTTTCAAAGATCTCTTCCATTCTGGAGGGGTCGATATATTCCGCAAAATCCACTTCCCTGGCGGCATCCGATTCGGCATACTCCATGAGAATGTCAAACTCTTCCGTCACCGCATGGTGCACTTCCACTTGATGACAGACCGGACACACCAACATGGGGAGGTTGTGAACATACGTGTTGCCGTGCCGCATCGTCCCAATGGCGCCGACCATACTGGCCCCACAACAAAAACTCACGACTCCCCCTCCTTCCCATATCTTTTAAAACTATCATACGGCTTACCGTGCCGTTTGCAAATGGAAATTATTCCTGACGGCACGTTTTTTCATACTGTTCCGCCGTCAACAAGCGATCCAACTCCGACGGATCGGCCAGCTCCACAACGATCATCCAGCCTTTTTCATACGGCGATTCGTTCACCCATTCCAAGTTGTTTTCCAGCTCTTCATTGACTTCCACGACGGTGCCGCTCACCGGGCTGTATAAGTCGGACACGGCTTTCACCGATTCGATGCTGCCGAACGGTTCTCCCGCTGTGACCCGATCCCCGACTTGCGGCAATTCGATGAAGACGATGTCGCCCAATTCTGACTGGGCAAAATCGGTGATGCCGATGCGTGCCTTGTTGCCCTCGATTTGAACCCATTCATGTTCTGCCGTGTATTTCAAATGTGCAGGGATGTGCATGTCCGTTCACTCCATTCCTTTCCAAACCGTTTGTCATGATTGTATCAGATGGATGCCCAGGGAACAAACGACGCTTCTGTGAAGCCGACGGTCACCCGCTCCCCGTCGGTCACAATGGGCCGTTTGAGCAGTTTGCCGTCGGAAGCCAACAGCTGAATCATCGCTTCTTCATCCATATGGGGCAATTTGTCTTTGAGCCCCATCTGGCGGTACGCCTGGCCGCTCGTGTTGAAAAACCGCCGAACATCCAAGCCGCTTTGCTGCACCCAACGGCGAATCGTCTCCGCATCAGGCGGGTTTTCTACGATATCCACTAAATCATAGTCCACCCCGTGGTCATCGAGCCACTTCTTCGCTTTCCGGCACGTGCCACATTTGGGGTACCAATAGACGGTCAACCGTTTGGCCATGTGTCGTTCCCCCTTCTTTTGTGTCTTCTTTTGTGTTCGAGCGGTGGGATTTTTCGTCACAATGGTCTGTACATATGTACTGTACATCGACGGGTGCAACGGCTGTACAACCAGTATAGACGATGGATGTCTGTGGCAAAAGAGGAGGCGAAAGACCGATGAAAAAAAACCTTTGGCTTTTTTTCGCAGTCCTGGTTTTGTTGGGCGGCTGCGCACTTTTTGGCCCACAAGAAAGCCCGACCGCTTTGGTCGAGCAATTTCTCGCGTTGGAACAACAAGGCGATTACGGCAGTGCCTGGGAAAAACTGCATCCGGAAGTCCAACACATCTGGCCGAAAGAACGGTACATTCAACAACGGGCGAAAATTTTCATGGATGTCATGGGCGCCCGGACATTTACGTTTGAAATCGGCGACATCCAGACGTTGGACGAATGGATCAGCCCGATGACCGGCACCACGTACACCAACGTCCACTTGGTGCCGACCAAACTGACGTTTTCTTCGCCGTTTGGCACCGTATCCCTGTTGCAAAATTATTATGTCATCCAGAACAACGGGCAACACGCCATCCTTTGGGACATCCGGCCTGATGCTCCCCGCCCGTCGTTCGCCGACCCGGCGGAATAACATGACCGCAAGGCGCCCTATCGTCAAGCCCTGTTTTTGCGTTCGTACTCTTTCCGCAACTGGGCCGCAATGATGTTTTTCTGGATTTCCGACGTCCCTTCATAAATTTTCGTAATGCGGGCGTCGCGATAAAACCGTTCCACCGGATATTCCTGCATGTATCCCATCCCGCCGTGAATTTGCACCGCCTTGTCGGCGATCCGGTTGTACACTTCCGAACCGAGCAGCTTGACCATGGCCGCCTCTTTGATGACGTTCATCTTCTCGTCGGTCATCCACGCCACGCGGTAGACCATGGACCGCAACATCTCGATGTCCAGCGCCATTTCCGCCAAATAATGCTGGATAATCTGCTGTTCAAAAATCGGTTTTCCAAACTGAATCCGCTGCATGGCGTAATCGAGCGACAACTCCAACAGCCGCTGGCACGACCCCAGGTTGCGGGCCGCCAAGCCGGCCCGACCGTTGGCCAATATTTTTAAGGCGTTGACGTACCCTTCTCCTTCTTTTCCGAGGACGTTTTCTGCCGGCACTTCACAGTCTTCAAAAATCAATTCCACCGTGTGGGATCCCCTTAAGCCCATTTTCTTTTCCACTTTGCCGATGCGAAATCCCGGAAAGTCTTTTTCCACAATGAACGACGTAATGCCTTTCGGCCCCTTGGTCGGATCGGTGACCGCCATCACCGTAAACACGTGGGCCAAGGTGCCGTTGGTAATGAAATGTTTCGTACCGTTCAAAATGTACTTGTCCCCTTTACGGACGGCGGTCGTCTTCAAATTGGCGGCATTGGAACCGGCCTCCGGTTCCGTCAAGGCAAAGGCGCCGATCCATTCGCCGCGGGCCATTTTCGGAAGGTATTTTCGTTTTTGTTCCTCGTTCCCCATTTCGACAATCCCCACGGTCCCGATCCCGGTATGGGCACCGATGACCGTGGTGAACCCGTTGTGGGTTTTTCCCAGCTCTTCATAAACGGCACACTTGCCGACCATGCCGATGCCGAGGCCGCCGTATTCTTCCGGGATGCTCAGGCCAAACAGCCCCAACTCCCGGCTCATGTCCAGCAGTTCTTCCGGAATTTCATCCTTCTCTTCGATCTCCTGTGCCCGGGGGTCAACGGTGTTGTACACAAATTCTTTGACCGTTTGTTTCAACATTTCGATTTCTTTCGGCAAACGAAAATCCACGGTTTCCACTCCTCTTTGCGATGTTGTCTATCATTTGAACCTAAATATCTTAATTCTTACAATGCTTTATTTTATAT
>PKQY01000022.1 GCA_017577895.1 Bacillota bacterium | reverse complement strand
TAATCGTGCATGAAAACGCATCCATGGCAAGGGGGCGATCACCTGTGGCAGCAAAACGCACCGCATGCATCAGCCGACATATCATCCGCCGCCATATCCGTCTCCTTTGCCTCCTCCACCTTTGTTGGGGGTTGCTCGTGGTGGCGCTGTCCACTCCGCTCCCGGCCGCGGCCGCCGAAACCGGGCCGCCGGCCTCCGAAGCCCCGGAACCCCCACGGCTGCGGGTGGCGTACGACCCGGATTTCGCCCCCTTTCATTTTGTCCAAAACGGCCAGCTGCAAGGGTTTGCGGTGGACCTGCTGTCGGCCATGGCCGAGCGGGCCGGGTATGTGCTCGACTGGCGGCCGATGAGCCGGTGGCAAAGCGTCGACGCCTTGCAACAGGATGACATCGATCTCATCGTGAGCATGAACTACATGGCGGAACTGAATGACCGGCTGGCCTTTACCGAACCGTATTTCGTCTCCTCGGCGGCCATCGTCGTCCCGGTGTCAGACGAGACTATTCACAATTTGCTGGATTTGTCGGAAAAAGTGGTGGCGCTGCAGGGCGAAACGCCGGAATTCGAACTGTTGAAAAACATTCGCCGGGTCCGTTTCCACTGGACTACGCATGCACACGACGCCTTGCAGCTGTTGGTGCGGCAGCGGGCCGACGCCTTTTTCGGCAACGCCGCCGTGGCCCGATACTGGTTGGAACAGCAAGGACTGGCGAAGCAGTACCGATTTGTGGAAAGTCACTTCTTGCCGCTGGAAATGTCCATCGCGGTGCGGAAGGAAAAACAGCGGCTGTTGAACCAGTTGAACGACGCGCTGCGCCAGGTGCAAAGGGACAGTACGTACGACCGTTTGTATCAACGTTGGTTCAACGACGGACAAGCCCAGCTGGTCCGCCAAATTCGCCATCTACTTTGGCTGTTGAGCGGGCTGTCGGTGTTGGCCGCCGTCCTCATCATCGGCGGGCTGTACTGGAACCGTCTGCTCCAACAAGAAGTGAATAAAAAGACTCGCCAGTTGCAGCAGGTCAACGCGTCCTTGCAAGAGCAAATCCGGGAAACGAAAAACAGCCAACGATTTAAAGAGCAAATCCTCGACAGCAGCCCCCGGGGGATCGTCACGTGCGACCGGGACGGCCGCATCACGTCCATCAACCACGTGGCCATGGCCTTTCTCGGCCGAACGGACCGGCCATTGGCGCAACATTACTCGGCGTTTCCGCTGTTTGCCCGACTGTTGGACGACACCTTTGCGGCGGTCATCGACGAAGGCCGACGGTTTCTCGGGCG
Source organism: Bacillota bacterium (assembly GCA_017577895.1). Taxonomy (GTDB): domain Bacteria; phylum Bacillota; class Bacilli; order ZCTH02-B2; family ZCTH02-B2; genus Bacillus_BB. Next base: position 29,808 of record PKQY01000022.1, on the reverse strand, counting down.
GGAAATTGCCGTCGACATGCCGTCGGCATCGACAGCGCCGGCCAAAACCGTCCATCTCCGGTACTACATTTATCCGCTTTACGATGTTGAACAACGGATCGACGGCCTCATTCTTTCCTTTGAAGACATTACCGAAGAATTAAAAATGCGGGCTTCCCTCTTCGAACAAGAGAAAAACCGCACCCTCAATCAACTGGTGGCCGGCCTGGCCCACGAAATTCGCAATCCGTTGACGGCCATCAAGACGTTTGCCGAACTGTTGCCGCAAAAAGGCCACGTGCCGGCCTTTCAACAGGCCATGGCCTATCACGTCCCCCGGGAAATCGACCGGCTCAATCAATTGATCGAAAACTTGATCGACTACGCCAAGCCGCGGCAAATGGCGCGGATGGCGCTGGAAGTCGAACCGCTGGTGCAATCGTGCCTGTTTTTGTTTGAAAACAGCCTCCAGGACAAAGGCATCCGTCTCGTCCGGGACATTCCGCCGGACCTTTGGGTGATGGCCGATGCCAGCGCCGTCAAACAAGTGTTGATCAACGTGCTGCTCAACGCCGTCGACGCGCTGGAACAGCGGCGCCGCCAAGAACCGGCGGAGCAGCCGTTGACCTTGACGATCCGGGCCGCTGAAGAAGATGCGGCGATCCGCCTGGCGGTCGAAGACGAGGGCATCGGCATGGACGAACTGAGCCGACAAAGGGCCTTCGAGCCGTTTTTCACCACCAAGCCCCATGGCACGGGCCTCGGACTGGCCTTGTCCCGACAGCTCATCCAAGAAAACAACGGCGAACTGCTCTTGGAAAGTATGCCGGATAAGGGCACCCGCGTCACCATTATTCTCCCGAAAGGAGCACGGCCTGATGAAGAAGCTCTTGATCATCGACGATGAAATGGCCATCTGCACGTCTCTACGGTTCGCGCTGGAAGATACGTACCATGTGGTGACGGCCACGAATCCGGCCGAAGGCATCCGTTACGCCAAGGAGACGACGTTCGACTTGTGCCTGTTGGACTTGAAACTCGGTGCCGCCGACGGCATCGAAGTATTGCAGATGTTGAAAACGATTCAGCCCCACTTGGTCGTCATCATGATGACGGCCTACGGCACCATCGCTTCGGCCGTGGAAGCCGTCAAAAAGGGAGCGTATTCGTATTTGACCAAACCGTTGCAGATCGACGAATTGCGCGCCTTGCTCCAACAGGCCGCCCAAGTTGCCGAGTTGAACCGCAACATCGACGCGCCGCCCGAATCCTTGGACGAAAAATACGGCGCCTTCGGCCTCGTCGGCAAAAGTCCCCTCATGCAACAGGTCTATCAGATGATCGAAAAAGTGAAAGACATTCCCTCCACCGTCCTCATCACCGGCGAAAGCGGGACGGGAAAAGAACTGGTGGCCCGGGCCATCCACTTTGCCGGCCGGCGAGCCGGACAACCCTTTGAAGTGGTCAACTGCGCGGCCATTCCGGAAAACTTGTTGGAAAGCGAATTGTTCGGCTACGAAAAGGGCGCCTTTACCGGCGCGGTTCAACGGCGGCGCGGGTCGTTTGAACGGGCCCAGCACGGCACCATTTTTCTCGATGAAATCGGCGAACTGCCGCTGCCGTTGCAGGCCAAATTGTTGCGGGCCATCCAGCAGCGGGAAATCACGCCCCTCGGTTCCGAGCAAAACATCCGATTGGACGTGCGCATCATCGCGGCCACCAACAAAGACCTCAAACACGAAGTGGAAAGGGGCCGCTTTCGCGAAGACTTGTACTTTCGCCTGAGCGTCATCGAGATCGCCTTGCCGCCGTTGAGGGAACGGAAACAAGATCTGGACTTGCTGTTTGAATATTTCATCCGCCGGTACAACCAATCGTTGGGCAAATCCATCAAAGGCCTGACCCCCGAAGCGTACCAGCGGCTGGTCGACTATCCGTATCCCGGCAACGTCCGGGAATTGTCCCACATCCTCGAATCAGCCATGGTCATGTGCGACGGCGAACACATCGACCTGCACGATTTGCCGGTCAAAGTGTTGCAACTCCAGCCGCCACTGACGGCCCTTTCGCCGACGGACTTCTCGCCGCTGGTCGGCATGACCTTGAAAGAAGTCGAAAAGCAGTTGATTTTGGCGACGCTGAAAGCCAACCGCGGCCACCGGCAACGCACCGCCGACATGCTGGGCATCAGCGAACGGGGGTTGCGCAATAAGTTGAAAGAATATGAACAGGAATGAACCTGCAAAAATTTCCGATCCGGAAAAGTTTGCCGACTTGCCGGTCTCCTCAAAAAGCAAACGTTTTCATCCCGCCATTGCCATCACCCCCGCCACGGTCCCCTTCTATCTTTTTCCGCCGTTTTCCCTTCACTTTGGCATCAAATTTGCATTGTTACGGGCACGGCATCCGCCACGGATGCCCTACACACGACGAACAAGGAGGGTTTGCATGGCAACGACACAACGCAAAACGAAAAAGTGGCTGCCGTTGGCGCTGCTGTTGGCGCTCTTGGCGCTGACCGCTTGCGGACAAGGGCAGCCGGCCCAACAAAGCGGTGAACAGTCCGAAGGATCTTCTCAACAAGAACCTCAGTTCATCACCATCGCCACCGGCGGTACGGCCGGGGTGTATTACCAACTGGGCGGTACGTTGGCCAAACTCATCGAAGAACAACTGGGCTACAAAACCTCGGTGCAGGCCACCGGCGCATCGGTGGAAAACATTAACCTGTTGATGAACAACCAAGCAGAAATTGCCTTTTCCATTTCCGATTCGGCCACGCAAGCCTACGAAGGAACGGGTCCCTTTGAAGGCCAAGCACCGATGACCGACTTGCGGGCCATGGCAGCCATTTATCCGAACGTCATCCAACTGGTCACGACGGAAGATACCGGCATCAAAACCTTTGAAGACTTGAAAGGCAAACGGGTCAGTGTCGGCGACCGCAACTCGGGAACCGAAATCAACGCCCGGATGATCTTTGAAGCCCACGGCATGACGTACGATGACGTGAAAGTCGACTATTTGTCTTTCGGCGAATCCATCGACCAGATCAAAAACGGCATGATCGATGCCGCTGTCATCAGCAGCGGGCTGCCCAACTCGGCCATCATGGACTTGGCCGTCACCCACAAAGTCCGCCTCATTCCCATCAGCGAGTCGGCCTTGAATTATTTGCAAGAAAAATATCCGTTCTTCATGCCCTTGACGATTCCGGCCGACATGTACGACACGGCGGAAGACACGCAGACCGTGAAAGTGGCCAACGTGTTGCTGGTCAATCACCGGCTGTCGGAGGACGTGGTGTACAACTTGACGAAAGCCATTTTCGACAATTTGGAAGCGCTGTACAGCGCCCATAACGCGGCCTTGGACATCAAGCTGGAAACGGTGACGGAAGGTCTGCTCGTGCCGCTTCATCCGGGAGCCGAAAAATATTTCAAAGAAGTGGGCGCCATCCAATAAAGACAACACTCCATCCACGACTGGAAATGGACTGCGGATATGATTCTGGGAGGCCATCACCGTGGGACGGTGTCAACGCGCACGGGAGTGGAAGCGGTTTCTTCCACTCCTCCTTCTTCTCTTTGCCGGGTCGGTCGGCATCGTCGGCTGCCAAAACCTACACCGCTCGAATGACGTCCTCCTCGTCCTTCGCGAGCAAGGACAGCCCGAGCAAATTTATTGGATCGAAACCGTTCATCCGGGAGATGACATCCAAATTTCCTGGACCCACTCCATCGAAAAAAGCACGTGGATGGACACGCTCACCGTCGCCCCCGACGGTCAACTGGTCTTGACCGAGACCCGTTTCCGCTCCTTCGGCGCCGGCATGCCCTACGACACCGAGGGCACCGTCACCTATGAAGACGGGTATATCGTCTTGCGGGGGCTTCAACAACGGATACATGCATACCAATGGGTGCATTCCCAATTCGTCCAACACACCGTCCGGTGGAATGGAAAGGTCGTCGTCCAACCGAATGACATCCCCCATCACCGGCGGGTCGAACTGGTGTCTTACGACATGTTCCATTGAGACTCGTGTAAGGAGTGAACGCCATGTCGAAACCGGAACAATCCATGGCCCAAGCCCGCGACGTGGCCCCTCTGTCCAACGATGCCGCCATTGCAGCAGCGACGGTCAACGAACAGCAACTATTGGAAAAATATGACAGCGAATATCGGTACCGCTCGTTTGACCGCGGCGTCATCCGGTGGGCCATTCGGGTGCTGGCCATCGCCTTTTCCCTCTATCACTTGTACACGGCCTTTTTCGGCACGCCGCCGACGTTGATTCACCGTTCCCTGCACGTCGCCGGCATCTTGGCCCTGATTTTTCTGTTGTATCCGGCAACCAACAAACTGTCCCGGCGGCGTCTTCCTTGGTACGACGTCATCTTGGCGCTTCTGGGGATTGCCACCTCGATTTATATGATCGCCGAATTTGAACGGCTCATTTTCCGCCAAGGCATGCCCAGCGCCGCAGACTTGTTCTTTGGCGCGCTGTTGGTCGTGTTGGTCATCGAAGCAGCGCGGCGGGTCACCGGTTGGGCATTGCCCATTTTGGCGCTTCTTTTCATCGCGTACGCCATCTTTGGCCGCAATTTGCCCAGCATTCTCATGCACCGCGGTTATAGCTGGGAACAGTTGGTCGACTATTTGTACGTCACGACGGAAGGCATTTACGGCACCGCCATCAGCGTGTCGGCCAGCTACATCTTCTTGTTCATCCTCTTCGGCGCCTTCTTGTCCAAATCGGGCATGGGGAAATTATTTAACGACTTGGCGATGGCGTTGGCCGGCCATACGAAAGGCGGTCCCGCGAAAGTCGCCGTCATCGCCAGCGGTTTTCTCGGCACGATTAACGGCTCGGCCGTGGCCAACGTCGTCACGACGGGCTCATTTACAATTCCGTTGATGAAGCGGGTCGGTTACCGGAGAGAATTCGCGGGCGCCGTCGAAGCGTCGGCGTCGGTAGGCGGGCAAATTTTGCCCCCGGTCATGGGTGCCGCCGCCTTTATCATGGCGGAGATTCTCGGCATGAAATACGCCACCATCGCCTTGGCGGCGCTGCTTCCGGCCCTGTTGTACTACTTGGGCATTTTAACGCAAGTGCACTTGCGGGCTTCGAAAGAAGGACTGGAAGGCATCCGGCGGGAAGAATTGCCGAAGCTGCGGGACGTGTTGAAAGAACGGGGGCATTTGTTGTTGCCGCTCATTTTCCTCATCTACATGATCTTTTTCAGCGGCAAAACCATTATTTTCTCGGCCCTCTTGACCATTGTCGTCACCGTGGCCGTCAGCATGTTGCACCCGAGCACCCGGATGAGCCTCAAAGACATTTTGGACGCGTTGGAAGAAGGGGCGCGGACGACCCTCGGCGTCGCCATCGCCTGTGCCACCGTCGGCATCATCGTCGGCGTCGCCACGTTGACCGGCTTGGGACTGAAATTGGCCAGCGCCATCGTCACCTTGGGCGGCGGAAACTTGTTCCTCACGCTGGTGTTCACCATGCTGGCCTGCATCATTCTCGGCATGGGGCTGCCCAGCATTCCGACGTATATCATTACCGTCACCATGGCAGCACCGGCGTTGGTGGAATTGGGCGTGCCGCCGTTGGTCGCCCACTTGTTCGTCTTCTATTTCGGCCTGTTAGCCAACTTGACGCCGCCGGTGGCCTTGGCCGCGTATGCCGCCGCCGGCATATCGGGCGGCGATCCGATGCGCACCGGTTTTGCGTCCATGAAACTGGCGGCCGCCGGGTTCATCGTCCCGTTCATTTTCGTGTACGACAACAGTTTGCTGCTGTTGAACACCCCGTGGCATGATGCCGTGCGCATCATCATTACGTCGGTGTGCGGCGTCATGATGCTCGGGGCCGCCATTGAAGGACAACTGTGGACCCGCTTGCCCTGGCCGGTTCGCATCCTGCTCTTGGCCGGTGCCTTGCTGTTCTTGACTCCCAATTTCCTGCAAGACTTGGCGGGGCTCGCCATCTTGGCCGGCGTCCTCGCGTGGCAATGGGTTCATGCCAAGCGGCAGCTGCCCAACAAGGTCAGCCAAGCCAGTTAACGATGGAAAAAAGCCCATCGATAAACAATCGATAAACAGAAAAGGTTTGCGCGTTGTACGCAAACCTTTTCGCGTTTCTTTCATTTTATTTTTTTTCAAGCTCATTTTTGGGCCGGTTTCCGTCGAACCCAACAGGGCTCGTCGACTGTCTAGACGTTAAACCGGAAATAAATCACGTCGCCGTCTTGCACGACGTAGTCTTTGCCTTCCAGCCGCAAGAGACCCTGCTCGCGGGCGGCGGCCATGGAACCGGCGGCCATCAGATCGTCGTAAGCGACGACCTCCGCCCGGATGAAGCCCCGTTCAAAGTCGCTGTGAATGACGCCGGCGGCCTGCGGCGCTTTCGTCCCTTTCCGAATCGTCCACGCCCGCACTTCTTGTTCGCCCGCCGTCAAAAACGTGATCAAGCCCAGCAGGCGATACGCCCGCTGAATCAACCGTTCCAGGCCCGGCGCTTCCAGTCCGAGCTCCCGCAAAAACTCGGCCCGCTCTTCCTTCGGCAGCTCGGCGATCTCGGCCTCCACCCGGGCGCTGATGGGCACCACTTCGGCCCCTTCCTCTTGGGCATAGGCCGCCACTTGTTGGACGTACGGGTTGTCAAACGGTGCGGCGACATCCGCTTCGCTCACATTGGCCACATACAGCACCGGCTTCATGGTCAGCAGATGCAAGTCCCGAATCAAGAGCCGCTCTTCATCGGTCAAATCGAGGCGCCGGGCCGGCTGTTCCGCTTCCAATGTCGCCTTTACCCGCTCCAGCAGCTCCAACTCCTGCAGGAACTTTTTGTCGCCGCTCTTCGCCTGCCGGCGCACCCGCTCCAGCCGCCGTTCCACCGTCTCCAAATCGGCCAAGATGAGCTCCAAGTTGATGGTCCGGATGTCGTCCAGCGGGTCCACCCGGCCCGCCACGTGGGTGATGTTGGCATCGTCGAAACAGCGGACGACGTGGGCCACGGCATCCACTTCGCGAATATGGTGCAGAAACTGGTTGCCCAGTCCCTCCCCTTTGCTGGCCCCTTTCACCAATCCGGCAATGTCGACAAATTGAAAAGCGGTCGGCACCACTCGCTTCGACTGAAACATGCGCTGCAAGTGGACCAGCCGCTCGTCAGGCACTTCCACGACACCCACGTTCGGCTCAATCGTGCAAAACGGGTAGTTGGCCGCCTCCGCGCCGGCTTGCGTAATGGCATTAAACAACGTAGATTTCCCCACATTGGGCAAACCGACAATTCCGGTCGATAGCATCGTTCTCCTCCGATTCCGTCAAAGTCAACGTTGTCGCTGCAAACAAAAGGTCTCCCGCTTCCAGCATCTTGTGACCGTTTTGCGTTCCACCGCCCATCACGAAGGACACCCTGCCCACGAAGGGCCCCGTTGGGGATCCTGCGTGTCGGGTCATCGCGATGTCGGATCGCCTTCCTGATACGGCACGAGCACTTTTTTCATCTTGCGGACAAATTCGCGGCGGGGCATGAGGACACTGTGACCGCATCCCGTGCATTTGATCCGAATGTCCATCCCCATGCGGATGATGCGCCACGCATTGGTCCCGCATGGATGCGGCTTTTTCATCTCCACAATGTCGTACAGTTGGAACGTTTTATCCCCCATCATCCCCATCACCGCCCAACCCGTCGTTTACACGGCATCTTGCGCCGCCAGGGCTCCTCCTTACCAACGGGCAGGAGGCGTCGACGCATCCCGTCGGCCGGTTTCCTGCAATGGATAAAGAAGCAGACAGCCGACAAAAAACAGACTGGCGATTCCGTATATAGGATAAAGGATTTTGACCAACGTGGCAAACCCGAAATAACTGCACGGAACGATTAAAAACACCAGTCCTCCCACCACGAGGGAATACGGGACAGCCGTAAGGGCCGACAGCCGCGCCGTCAATCCGTACATGCTGCTCAACGCCGTCGTGAAAATGGCCAGCCACAAAATGAGCGAAACGAGTCCGTCGATGCGGAACGGCAAGGCCGCAACTAAATCGAAGAGCAAAATCTCCTGGTGAGCGCCGGCTTCTTGCGGCAGCCGCCGCAACGCGCCGAAGACAAGCGCCGCCAACATTCCCAACAATAACCCCCCCAGTCCGCTGCCCAACAGCAATTGGCGGGGGCGGGCACACGTCTGGGCCGCGGTGCTCAACACGCCGACCATGGGCAACAGATTAAACGCCGTGTATACGATGGCCGAAGCCCAGACGCCGTAGGGCGGCTGCCCGCCGATGACGGGCGTTTCCGCCATGGTGGGCATCGGGGTCCCTTCTCCGCCGAACCGCTCCCCACCGGTCGGATCGTCCACAATGGCGTTCATGCTGACGGCCGCCAACATCAAGACCAGCAACGGCGTCACCCAACTGTTGATGATCAACAACCCCTGCACGTTGTACAACAAGCCGCCAAACACCACGGTCGCCATCAACAGCACACCGGCGGTAAACGGCCGGCTGTGGCTTTGAAAAACCGCCCCGCTGGCCGCAAACATGACGACGGTCAACGAAAACAAATAGACGAGCATCAACCCGTCATACACGCGAACCATCCGCGGCGGCAAAAACCGGCTCAGCACATCGACATAACTGCTGCCCTGCGCCTGCCAGCTGATGACCAATAACCAATAACAACACAACGTAAACAAGCCGGCAAACAGGGCGATGCCTTGGATGCCGTCCCCGCCGTATACGGCAAAAAACTCCCAGATCTCCCGGCCCGATGCAAAGCCTGCCCCGATGGTCGTACCGGCAATGGTCATGGCCAACCGAAAACCCAATGGCTTCCTCCCCTTCCCGAACCGTGACGGGACAATCCCTACGCTTCATGTATATTTCCAACTTTTTCTCCGTATACTGAGTATTAACCCTTTCAAGAACATGAAGCCGAGAAACAAAAGAAACGGTGGGAGGACCTTGAGACATACCATCCATTCTGCCCATTCCAAACCGACCGTCTGCCGGGTCTTTTACCGCGATGCCAACGCGTCCCACATTTTGTCCCAGGCCTTGCGGCAAACGGTGCAACCCCATCTTCCCGAGCGGGAATTGGTCGTCTTGGCCATCGGGACCGATCGTTCCACCGGCGATGCCCTCGGCCCATTGGTCGGCACCCACTTGAGCGAGATGAATCCGTCCGGCTTGCCGATTTACGGCACATTGGACGAGCCGGTTCACGCCATGAACTTGAAAGACGCCATCGAACAGATTCAAAAAAACCATCCCCGCGCCTACATTCTGTCGGTCGACGCCTGTTTAGGCCCATACAAACATATCGGCATGATCAGTCTGACCGAAGGCAGTTTGCGACCCGGTGCCGGCGTCAACAAGCGGTTGCCGGAAGTGGGTGATTTGGCGTTCACGTGCGTCGTCAACGCCGGCGGGTTTATGGAATACTTTGTCCTGCAAAACACCCGCCTGGCCCACGTGATGAAAATGGCCCAAGTGATGGCCAACAGCATCTATCTCGCGTGGACCCACTTGCAGCCGAAAGTCCAGCCGGAAAGGCCGGTCATCACCATCCGAAGTTTGGAAAAAAATGCGCCGCTTCCCGACGAGAAGCGGCACGACTGGCAAACCGGCTGAACCAAACCGTTCACCGGGCACGGGACAACGGCGACTCCGCCGTTGTTTTTTTATGGCTTTTTTCCGTCGGCTCTTCCGTCAGCGCTTTTTGGATGGCGATGCGTTCTTCCTCGCTGAGCGGATACGGCGATTGCCCGCCGACGATCGGCTTCGCGTAGACGTTGCTCTCGCCGCGGGAATAGATGCTGGTCACGACGACGCCGTCCTGCCGTTCGTTGAGCCAGGCGATGGAAAAGCTCAAATCGTGACCGGTCTCCCGAAACGCGTTGTAGCGGACAATGCCGACGCGGCCCACTTGCTCCTTCTGCCCTTGTTCCAACCGGGCCAGCGTCTGTTGCGTCTGCATCAACTGTTCCTGCAAATCCCGGACCTCTTCCTGCAATCGCTGCTGTTGTGCCAGCCAGCGCGAAAACCCTTCCTCCTGCTCTTCTCCCGATCGGAGGCGACCCCCCTCGTAACGCCGCCTCAGTCGGCGGATTTGCCGTCCTTGGATGATGATGAGCAATAAGAGCCACATTTGCAGCAAAAACAACCCCAACCCAATGAGCGAGACGAGCGCCCACGCCGGGTCCGACGACAACGTCAACAACACGTTCGGCCAAGATGCAGCCGTTTCTGTGGTCGTCACCATCGTGCCTCCTCGACCCCTTCTATGAAATCAACTCCCGAACGGCCAATAGCAGCTGTTCCATATCTTCATGGGTGTTGAACACGCCGACACTGACCCGAACCGTGCCGGTGTCCAGGGTACCCAGCCGCTGGTGGACCAACGGCGCACAGTGCAACCCGCCCCGGACCGCAATGCAAAAATGTTCATCCAACAACATGGCTACTTCTTCCGAGCTGTAACCGGCCACTTGAAACGACAGCACCCCCACCCGCCGATCGTCGATGGGCGGAGCATAGACGGTGATGCCGGGCAAATGGGCCAACTCGGACTCCAAGTGCTGCAGCAGTTCCCGTTCGTGACGGGCGATGGTCTCCACGCCCCGCTCCAGCACGAACTGCACGCCGGCGGCCAAACCGGCCAAACCGGGCACGTTTTGCGTGCCGCTTTCGTAACGGGCCGGCAATTCCTGCGGCTGATCCGGTTCTTCCGACGCCATGCCCGTCCCGCCGTGCACCAGCGGCGTCAAGTCGATGCCTTCCCGCACGTACAAGCCGCCGATCCCCGGCGGCCCGTACAGCCCTTTGTGGCCGGCAAAAGCCAGCATGTCGATGCCCATGGCGTCCACATCGATGGGCAAGACACCGGCGCTTTGGGCCGCATCCACCAACAGCGGCACGCCCAGCGGCCGCAGCTTCTGGCCAATGGCTTCCAAATCGGCGGCGGCTCCAGTGACGTTGGACGCGTGGTTGATGACGACGAGCCGCGTGTTCGGCCGGAGCGCATCCACAACTTCCTGCGCCGACGGCACTCCCCAACGGTCGCCCTGCAAAAACGTCACCTCAGCCCCTTGACGCTGCAAGTAAAGCAGCGGACGGCGCACGGCGTTGTGTTCCATGCCGCTGGCCACCACGTGATCGCCGGGCCGAACCCACCCTTTGATGGCTTGATTGAGCGCCTGCGTCGCGTTAAGAAAAAAAAGAATCCGCTTCGGATCCCGAATGCGGAACAACTCCGCCACGTTCCGGCGGGCCAGCATTACCTGTTCTTGTGCCTGCTGCACCAACCGATGACTGCCCCGACCCGGATTGAACGCCCCCTGCGCAAGACTCCGGGCCACCGCTTCTTGGACGGCCGGTGGCTTAGGAAAACTTGTCGCCGCCTGATCCAAGTATATCAACGCGGTTCTTCCCTTCCTTGCAAGATGAGATCCATGATCCGGTTTAAATCTTCTTCCGAATAAAAGTCAATTTCGATGCGCCCTTTCTTTTTCCCCGGCACGATGCGCACCGGCGTGCCCAAGTTTTGCTGCAGCATCTCTTCCGCATGGACGATGAAATGGCTGCGGGCCGGCTTCTTTTTCTTCGATGTTTCACGTGAAACACGTTGCCGTTGCTTTTGAATTTCCTCTTCCAACTGACGGACGCTCATTTTTTCCCGCACGACCCGCTCCGCCCAGGCGATCTGGTCTTCGCTTTTAGGCAACCCCAACAGCGCCCGGGCGTGTCCCATGGTCAATTCGCCGGCGGCCAGCATCTCCTGCACCCGCGGCGGCAGTTGCAACAGGCGCAGGAAGTTGGCCACGTGAGGACGGCTTTTGCCCACTTTGGCCGCCAACTCTTCCTGCGTCAGATGAAATTGTTGCATCAATTTCTCGTAGGCTTGGGCCACTTCCATCGCGTTTAAATCTTCTCGCTGCAAGTTTTCAATGAGGGCGATTTCCATCACTTGTTCGTCGGAAAAGTCTTTAACCACCACGGGAACGGTCTTCAAATTGGCCATTTTCGCCGCCCGCCAGCGGCGCTCGCCGGCGACGATTTCATAGCCGTGCAATGACTTGCGGACGAGAATGGGCTGAATCAAGCCGTGTTGGCGAATGGATTCGGTCAGTTCTTCCATCGCTTCCGGCGCAAACGTCTTGCGGGGTTGATACGGGTTAGGGCGCAACTGACGGACGGCCACATGTTGGATGTGGTCTTCACTGTCCAGATGGGGAATCAACGCATCCAACCCGCGGCCCAAACCTTTACTCACAACCCATCACCTCTTTGGCCAGCTCCCGGTACATCTCCGCCCCCTTCGAACGGCTGTCGTATTCAAGAATGGACATACCGTGACTGGGTGCTTCACTGAGCCGGACATTGCGGGGAATGATGGTTTGATACACCTTGTCCCGAAAATATTTTTTCACCTCTTGCACCACTTGAATGCCCAAGTTGGTCCGGGCATCGAACATGGTCATCAAGACCCCTTCAATTTCCAAATCGGGGTTTAAATGTTTTTGCACGAGACGAATCGTGTTCAACAGTTGGCTGACGCCCTCCAAGGCGTAATACTCGCACTGAATCGGGATCAAGACGGAATTGGACGCCGTCAATGCGTTGACGGTCAAAATACCCAACGAAGGCGGACAATCGATCAAAATGTAGTCGTATTGATCTTCGATGGCGGAAAGCGCGTTTTTCAACCGCACTTCCCTCGACATGACCGGCACCAGTTCGATTTCGGCGCCGGCCAACTGAATCGTCGCCGGCATGATCCAAAGATTTTCCTCTTTTGTCGGCAAAATGGCCTTTTCCGGCGGCACCTCGTTGATCATGACATCATAGACACAATATTCCACTTCCCCTTTGTTAATGCCGATGCCGCTGGTCGTATTGCCTTGCGGATCGGCGTCAACCAACAACACTTTGTTTCCCAATGCGGCCAGACTGGCGCCCAAATTGATGGCCGTCGTCGTCTTCCCTACCCCACCCTTTTGATTGGCAACCGCGATGATTTTCCCCATACTGCTTCACCTCGAATGGGTTTGTACAGAAAAAAACACCCCGTCAGACGGGGAAAGATGTGCGATCATTTTTTCGGAATGCGAATCATAAACTGGACGTATTCGTCGTGTTCTTCTTCCTTCACTTCGATCTGCATACCGCTGCCGGTAATCATTTTCAGCGATTGACGGATGGTGTTTAACGCCAGCCGCACGTCTTTGGAATACAGCGTGCGCCGGCGACGGGAAGACGGCTTGCCCGCCTCCTGTTCCACCAGTTGCTTGACCCGCTGTTCCGTCTGTTTGACGTTCCATTCGTGCTGTAAAATTTCCGCCAACACTTTTTCTTGCAATTCGGCCGACGGCAACGAAAGCAACGCCCGGGCATGCCGTTCGGAAATTTGCCGTTTCATGATGGCGTCGTGCACGGCCGGCGGCAGTTGCAGCAAGCGCAACTTGTTGGCAATGGTGGACTGGCCTTTGCCGAGCCGCTGCGCCAAACTTTCTTGGGTCAACCCGTGCAATTGCAGCAACTGCTGATACGCATACGCCTCCTCAATGGCCGTCAAGCCTTCCCGCTGTAAATTTTCGATGAGCGCCACGGAAGCAGCTTGCGTATCGTTCATGGACCGGACAATGGCCGGGATGGTGGGCAAATTCAGTTTTTTAACCGCCCGCCACCGTCTTTCACCGGCAATCAATTCGTATTGCCCACTCTCCAATTCCCGCACGACGATGGGTTGAATGACGCCGTGGGTGCGAATCGTCTGGCTCAATTCTTCAATGCGTTCATCGTCAAAGACGGTGCGCGGTTGATAGCGGTTCGGAACAATCTGCTCCACCGGAATTTCTTTCACTTCTTCCACCGTATCCGTCTCTTCCGGCCAATCGGAGCGTTGTTTGCCAAACCACTTGCTCAAAGGGCCCATCACTTGCATCACTTCTTTCTCTTTCGTCACCAGCCGAACTTTCCATCGCTGTGTCCAACGCACAAACTGTTCCTGATTGATGTTCGACACGGGCACAAAAAATTCCTGCCGAACAAATTTTTTATCCCGAATGTTCCACGTGAAACAAAACTTTTTTTATCCTGAATGTTCCACGTGAAACAAAAAACGACGGCCTCCTGTGGACCGTCCTTTTTCTACATTATTAAGCTACACTATTAAGGTATTAAGCTACATTATTAAGGTATTCATTCAAAAGCGTTCATTCACAGGGGCTTTTTCGCCGGCACGCCCGGCGAACGCGGATAGGCCGATGGCGTTGGTTTTTCTTTTACGACGGTGCACAACGTCCGTTGGCCGGCCCCTTCGGGCAGCGAAAAGGAATACGTCTGCACCGCACCGCCACCCAGACGCTCGACCGCTGATTGGGCTTCGCGGACTTCTTCCGCCACTTGTCCCCCTTTCATGGCGATGAACACGCCGTCCCGCTTCACAAAGGGAAGGCAGTATTCGGACAGCACGTTCAGGCGGGCCACCGCCCGGGAAATAGCCACGTCGTACTGTTCCCGGTGGGCTGGATCCCGCGCCACATCTTCCGCCCGGCCGTGAATCAATTGGACGTCCGAAAGGCCCAACTCCTCCACCACCGCTTCCAAAAACGTCAGCCGTTTTTTCAGCGCGTCCAACAGCGTCAGCCGAAGGTGAGGAAAAGCGATTTTCAGCGGGATGCCGGGAAAACCGGCGCCGGTGCCGACGTCGATGACCCGCCACGGCCCGTTAAAATCCAGCACCAGCATCGGCGTCAACGAGTCGTAAAAATGTTTCACATAGACGTCCCGGAGATCGGTGATGGCCGTCAAATTGATGCGTTCGTTCCACTCTAACAACAGTTCTCCGTAGCGGGCAAACTGGTCCAATTGCGTCAAGTTTAACCTCACATGGGGCCGGCCGGCGTCGGCCAGCCACCGGGACAAGTCTTCCCATGAAGTCATCACGCCGACGTCCTCCGCTCCATTTGTTCCAAATAGATCATCAAGATGGAGATGTCCGCCGGATTGACCCCGGAAATGCGGGCCGCCTGGCCGATGGAAAGGGGCCGCACTTGGCTCAGTTTTTCCCGCGCTTCCGAAGACAAGCCGTGGATGGCGTTATAGTCCAGCGACTCGGACAACCGCTTGTTTTCCAGCCGTTTCATTTTCTCCACTTCTTGCATCAGTTTGTCGATATAGCCTTGGTATTTGATCTGAATCTCCACTTGTTCCGCCACATCGGGGCGCACCTCTTCCGGCGGCGGCGACAAGTGGGCAATGTCGGCATACCGGAGCTCCGGCCGCCGAAGCAACGTCGCCAACTCCACCGCGTTGTCGATGGGCGCCGTGCCCCGGGACACAAGATAAGCGTTGACCTCCGGCGTCGGTTTGATTTTCGTCGTCTTCAGCCGCTCCAGCTCCCGTTCCAGCTGTTGTTTTTTCTGCACAAAGCGGGCATAGCGCTCTTCCGAAATCAAACCGATTTCATACCCCAATTCGGTCAGCCGCAAATCGGCGTTGTCGTGGCGCAACAACAACCGATATTCGGCCCGGGACGTCAACAGCCGGTACGGTTCCTGGGTCCCTTTCGTCACCAGATCATCGATGAGGACGCCGATATACGCCTGCGACCGGTCGAGGATGACCGGCGGCTTGCCTTGCACTTTGCGGGCGGCGTTGATGCCGGCCATGATGCCTTGGGCGGCCGCCTCTTCGTAACCGGAGGTGCCGTTGATTTGGCCGGCGGTGAACAAGTTCTCCACCAGCTTCGTCTCCAAGGACGGCCACAGTTGGGTCGGCACAATGACGTCGTATTCGATGGCGTAACCGGGCCGCATCATCTCCACGTTTTCCATGCCTTTGATGGTGCGGAGCATCTGGACCTGCACGTCCTCGGGCAACGACGTGAACAGCCCTTGCACGTACATTTCTTCCGTGTTCCGCCCTTCCGGTTCGATGAACACTTGGTGCCGCTCTTTGTCCGCAAAACGGACGACCTTATCTTCAATCGACGGACAATACCGGGGCCCGGTTCCTTTCATCGTCCCGTTGTACATGGGCGCCCGATGCAAATTGTCCCGGATGATGCGGTGGGTTTCTTCCGTCGTGTACGTCAGCCAGCACGACAGCTGCTGGTTCATGCCGCTGAAGTCGGTCGTTTCGTACGAAAAGGCCAGCGGCTCGTCGTCCCCCGGCTGTTCTTCCATTTTCGAAAAGTCCAGGCTCGAACGGCGCACCCGCGGCGGCGTACCGGTTTTAAACCGCACCAGTTTGAATCCGAGCTCTTCCAAATGTTGAGCCAGGCCCACCGACGGTTGCTGGTTGTTGGGGCCGCTTTCGTACTGCAATTCGCCGATGAGAATTTTCCCCCGCAAATACGTGCCCGTCGTCAACACGACGGCCCGGCTGCGGTACACGGCACCGGTGCGCACCACCACCCCGCAGCAGCGGCCGTCTTCCACCAACAGCCGTTCCACCATGCCTTGTTTCAGCGTCAGCCGCGGTTGCCTTTCCAACGTCTTTTTCATCTCTTGCGAATACAACACTTTGTCGGCCTGCGCCCGCAACGCCCGCACCGCCGGACCTTTGCCGGTGTTCAACATGCGCATCTGCACGTACGTCTTGTCGATGTTGCGCCCCATTTCGCCCCCCAGGGCATCAATTTCGCGCACGACATGGCCTTTGGCGGGCCCGCCGATGGACGGGTTGCACGGCATGAAGGCCACCATGTCCAAGTTGATGGTCAACAACAGCGTCTCACAGCCCATCCGCGCCGCCGCCAGCGCCGCTTCACAGCCGGCATGCCCGGCTCCGACGACAATGACGTCGTATTGTCCCGCTTCAAACCGCATCGCCTCTTCCCTCCTTTACTCATATTCTTATTTCCCCAGACAAAACTGGGAAAAAATTTGGTCCAACAGCGCTTCGCTCACTTCTTCGCCAACAATTTCGCCCAACCGCGACCACGCCCGTTGCAGATCGATGGTCACCACGTCCACCGGCATGGCCGCTTCCAATTGCCCGAGGGCATCCGACAACGCCGCTTGCGCTTCTTTTAACAACTGAATGTGGCGGACATTGCTCACGTACGTCATATCGTCGGTGTCCACCTGGCCGCTGAAAAACAGCTCGGCAATTTTATCTTCCAACGGCGCCAACCCCGGATCCGCCACGGTGGAGGTCAGAACCACCCGGCCGGGAAAGGCCGCTTCCACTTCTTTTACGTCGAGGCGCCGTGGCAAATCGGCTTTGTTCACGACGACAATGGTCTCCCGCCCTTTCAGCAGTTCCATCAACTGGCGATCTTCTGCCGTCAACGCTTCCCCGCCGTTGAGGACCAACAGCACCAATTCGGCTTCTTCCAATGCCTGGCGGGACCGCTGGACGCCGATTTGCTCGACCACGTCCGTCGTCTCCCGGATGCCCGCCGTGTCCACCAACCGCAACGGGATGCCCCGGACGGTGACCAACTCTTCAATGATGTCCCGGGTCGTGCCGGGGATATCGGTGACAATGGCGCGGTTTGCCCGCGCCATCCGATTCAAGAGCGATGATTTTCCGACGTTGGGCCGGCCGACGATGGCTGTCGTAATTCCTTCCCGCAACACCCGTCCTTGCCGGGCGGAAGTCAAAAGGGCCCCCACCGCTTCCAACAGCTGCGAAATTTCGCGGGCCACGTGTTGCCGGGTCAACTCCTCCACATCGTATTCCGGATAGTCGATGTTCACTTCCACGTGGGCCAATAACGCCAATAAACGCTGCCGCAGCTCCCGGATCTTGGCCGACAGCTGGCCGTCCACTTGTCGCACGGCCAGCCGCATGGCCCGCTCCGACTTGGCCCGGATGAGATCGATGACCGCTTCCGCCTGCGCCAAATCAATGCGGCCGTTCAAAAACGCCCGTTTCGTAAATTCCCCCGGCTCCGCCAGTCGGGCGCCGGCATCGAGGACGAGCTGCAACACTTGCTGCACGCCGACGACGCCGCCGTGGCAGTTTATTTCTACCACGTCTTCACCGGTGAACGTCCGCGGCGCCCGCATGACGGTCACCAACACTTCTTCCATCTTTTCCCCGGTAGCCGGATCGATGAGGTGACCGTAATGAATCGTGTGGCTCGGCACTTCCAACAACGGCTTCCGGCCTCGGAACAACCGATCGACCACCGCCACCGCTTCGGGTCCGCTCACCCGGACAATGGCGATGGCCGCTTCACCCAATGCCGTGGAAATGGCCGCAATCGTATCCCGAACCAATGGGCATCACCTGCCTCTTCTCACGTCACGATAACACAATCGACGGCAAAAAAAAAGTGGAAATGTTGCTCAGCCATCGCCGCTCGTTTTCGGGAAAATGACGACGTGTCGGTATCACCGGCCAAATATTGAAGCGCTTGCAATGTTTCGCCGCGCCGGCCGATGTAAGGGCCTAACTGCTCGCCGAACAACTGGATGCGGAGCCGCTGCCCCTCATCCACCTCTTCCACTTGGACCGCTGCCGACACCCCCATCCAGCGGATGACATCCTGCAAAAAATGCCGGACCTCGTAGATGGGATCCGGCTGCCATACCAACTCGACTTTTGCCGTACGCCGGCCAAACCAACCGAACAGGCGGCGCCCCGGCTCCTCCAAGACGCGGACTTGGACCTGATCCCGCGGCCGCCCCAGCATTTTCAGGCCGGCCGCAATGGCTTCTTCCACCGTCTTCCCTTCGGCGGTCACAATTTTCACGACGTGGCCTCCTTCTGGACCTTCTCCCCGTACAGCCACTTGTAAAGAAAATACGTTTGGATGATGGAAAACACGTTAGTATAGACCCAGTACAACGACAGCGCCGACGGCAACGTAATGGCGATGAACAAAATCATGGCCGGCAAAATGATGCTCATGGTCTTCATCATTTGTTGTTGCTGTTCCATCTGCACGGTCATGACCTGCGGCGTCGGCATCATTTTGCGGGTAACCATGGTCTGAAAATACGTGGTCAACGCAGCCAAGGCCGGCAACACGTAAAACGGATCCGGAGTTCCCAAATTCATCCAGAGGAAACTGTGCTCCCGAATTTCCGCATTGCGCATGATGGCGTGGTAAAAGGCGATTAAGATGGGCATCTGAATCAAAATCGGCAGACAGCCCATCAACGGGTTGACGTTGTGCTTTTGAAACAGTTTCATCATTTCCAGCTGCAGCTTTTCTTGATTGTTCTTATATTTCTTCTGCAGCTTTTGGATTTCCGGCTGGAGTTCCTGCAACTGTTTGCTGCTTTTCATCTGTTTGTACATCAGCGGCAAAATGATGAAACGGATGATCAGCGTCACGACGAGGATGGACAACCCGTAGGAACCGGCCAGCCAATCGGCCACCGTGTCCAACGTCCACGACAAGGGAAAGACAAAATACCGGTCCCAAATCCCGCCGTTCGGATCGATCGGTTTCATATACGCTTCCGGTGAACAGCCAGTCAACAGCAGGACGAGCAACAACAGGCTCAACCAAGCACCAGAACGCTTAAACAAGAATAGACCTCCTACCCTATCACGTATAGTTTCCATGACATCGCCCGCTTTACGGCACCGGATCGTAGCCGCCCGGATGAAACGGATGACATTTGAGCAAACGGCGCAACGTTAAATAACCGCCCCGCCACACCCCGTATTTGCCGATGGCCTCCAGCGCGTACTGGGAACAAGTCGGATAAAAACGGCACGTCGGCGGCTTTAGAGGGGAAAGAAATTTTTGGTAAAACCGGACCAGCGCCATCAATCCCCGCCGCATGACACCCCGCCCCTCATCGCAACAACTTCCCTTTCCAAAACAAGTGGCCCAAACTTTTTTTGACTCCCGCAAAATCGAGGTTGCGTGCCGGGTTGCGGGCAATGATCACCAGATCGGTCTGATCCGGCAGTTTGTCCATGAAATGCACGCGTATCACTTCCCGCACCAACCGTTTCACCCGGTTGCGGACGACCGCCTTGCCGATTTTTTTGCTCACCGAAACACCGACGCGAAACCGCTCTACTTCCGGATTATGTAAAGTATAACAGACAAACTCCCGATTTGCCACCGATTTCCCCGCCTGGAACACCTTTCGGAAGTCCTCCCGCTTCACCAAGCGCATCGGTCGCGGCAACATGGCACTGTCACATCCTTCCGCTAATCCGTCACGGCGTGCACCGGTCCTTGGCTTCCAAACCTACGGAAAGAGCGGTCCCGGAATCCAAGCCCATAACAGAAAAAGGCCTTGTACAGGCCTCTCTCCTTTTCTTAAGCCGAAAGCACTTTTCTCCCCTTTTTCCGCCGGGCTTTCAACACTTTTCGGCCGTTTCTCGTGCTCATCCGCTTCCGAAACCCGTGCACTTTTTTCCGCTTCCGTTGATTCGGCTGGAACGTACGCTTCATGATCCCACCTCCTCATCGCTGTTCCAACACGGGCCACATCTTCGTCATTTTATCCGTTGTATGCCCGTCGTGTCAAGAAAATCCTTGGCCTGCGCGGATGACGGCGCTTTCTTCTCACCGCGACATGCTGCGCCATCATCCGCTCATTTTGTCGACCTTTCCACATGGGGATAACCGAAAAAAGTCTTTTTCGATCCATTTCGCGTTATCCCCAACGAAACCACAATATCTTGTGCTGTGGATAACAATTATCCACAACGTCTTGAAGGTGCTGAAAAACATGGCGCCAAGCCCCGGAAAAGGAATTGCCGCCAAGGTTTTCTTTATGCTAAGATAGGTCTACCAAACTTGTGGACAAGTGCAAACACACCTTAAATTACCCACAACCTGTTGATAACTTTGTGGACAGTTTTCAAAGGTTGTGGATATTTTTGTCAACAGGCTGCAAAATTTGTGGAAATTTGCTGAGGGATGCCCAAACGAGGAGGATCAGCCGTGCAAACCGTCCACGAGCGGAACCGGGTCTGGGAAGACGTCATCCAAGAAGTCCAGCAACGGGTCAGCAAACCAAGCTTTGAAACTTGGTTGAAAGATACGGAACTCTTGCGTCTGGAAAAGGACACGGCCATCATCCAGGTACCCAATCCGTTCATTCAAAACTGGCTGCAAAAACATTACACCGACTTGTTGCAAGAAATTTTATTCGAAGTGACGGGCAATTCATACCGCATCGAATTCGTCTTGCCGGAAAAAGAGCCGCAACAGACGGAAACGTTCAAAAAACAAGTGCACATCCAGGTGAGCGGGGACCGACTGGAACAGCACCGCTTGTCCAGCAACCTCAACCCGAAATATACGTTTGACACCTTCGTCATCGGGGAGGGCAACCGGTTTGCCCATGCCGCCTCCTTGGCCGTCGCCGAAACGCCGGCCCAGGCGTACAACCCGCTGTTCATTTACGGCGGCGTCGGGCTCGGAAAAACCCATTTGATGAACGCCATTGGCCATCACGTGCTGCAGCGGGATCCCACGGCCAAAGTCATGTACATGACGTCGGAACGGTTCACCAATGAATTCATTCACGCCATCCGCGACAATCAGCCCATGCTGTTTAGGGCCAAATACCGCAACATCGACGTGTTGCTCATCGACGACATCCAGTTTTTAGCTGGCAAGGAACAGACCCAGGAAGAGTTTTTCCATACGTTCAACGCTTTGCACGAAGCCGACAAACAAATCGTCATCTCCAGCGACCGGCCGCCCAAAGAAATCCCGACGCTGGAAGATCGGCTCCGTTCCCGGTTCGAATGGGGGCTCATTACCGACATCCAACCCCCGGATCTGGAAACGCGCATCGCCATTTTGCACAAGAAAGCCAAGGCCGAACAGTTGCACGTCCCCGAGGACGTCCTTCACTACATCGCCAGCAAGATCAGCACCAACATCCGGGAATTGGAAGGCGCCTTGATTCGCATTGTCGCCTATTCGTCCGTCGTCAAAGAAGACATCAGTCTCGCGTTGGCGCAAGAAGCGTTGAAAGACATTTTGTCGCCCGACCAAACCCGGCCGCTGACCATTGAAGACATCCAAATTGTCGTCGCGGAACATTTCGGCATCAAGACGGCCGACATGAAGGCCAAACGCCGGACCAAAACCGTGGCCTTCCCCCGCCAGGTGGCCATGTATCTGGCCCGGGAAATGACCGACTACTCTTTGCCCCGCATCGGCCAAGAGTTTGGCGGCCGCGACCATACAACGGTCATGCACGCCCACGCCAAGGTGGAAAAAATGTTGCAACACGACGTCCAGTTGCAAGAAGCCATCAAACGCATCCAAGAACGGTTGCAGATCATGCAAAAATCGCCGCTCCGCTAATCGTTGTCTATCCACATGTGGACAGACGGTGCCATCCACACCGTTATCCACAACCCGACCCTTGCCCATGGGCGGAGTTTGACCGTTTTAGACGATTATTCACAAGTCATTACGACGAAAAGATCCTACAATCTGACAAATTAAGATGACTTTAAATGACTCAAGGAGAAATCGACATGTGGATAACCGTTGACCGCAACCAGTTTTACACTGCCGTACAACAAGTCCAACATGCCGTCAACAGCCGCACGCCCATTCCCATCTTGACCGGGATATTGCTCCAAGTCGATGAAAACGGGCTCGTCCTAGCCGGGAGCAACTCCGACATTTCGATCCAGACGAAAATGCCCATCGCGGCGGAAACCGGCGACGACGACCGCGAACAAAAACCGTGGTTGACCGTCCATCGTCCCGGAAGCATCGTGTTGCCGGGGCGATATACAGTCGAGATCATTCGCCGCTTGGAAGGAGAAGACATCACGATCGAAGTGACCCCGAATCACGTGACGAAAATCGTCTCCGGAAAAGCCGAATTTTTGCTCAACGGCATGGATCCGGAAGAATATCCGGAGTTGCCGGCCTTTGATGGGTGGTACGAAACGAGTTTCGAGCTGCCGGGGAATTTCTTGAAAAAACTCATCCAACAGACGGTGTTTGCCGTGGCGGAAACGCAAACCCGGCCCATTTTGACGGGCGTCTGTTGGGAAGTGAAAGGCGACCAACTCATTTTGACCGCCACCAACAGCCATCGGCTGGCGCGGCGAAGCGCATCTTTCGGTCAAGCCTTGCCGCCCATGGAACAGGCAGTCATCCCCGGAAAAAGTTTGCAAGAACTGTTGAAACTTATCGCCGACGACGATGCGGTACGCATCGCGTTTACGCAAAATCAAATGGCGGTGCAGACGGACCGTCTGTTGTATACATCCCGGCGTCTGGAAGGATTTTATCCCGACACGAGCCGCATTATTCCGCAGACGGCCAAAACCCATGTGCGCCTCTCCAGACAAATGTTGCACGATGCAGTGGACCGGGCCTTTTTGTTTGCAAGAGAAATTAAGAACAATGTGGTAAAATGTTCATTACAAGATGAAACGACCCTCGTCATTACCGCCGATTCGCCGTCGGTGGGACAAGTGACGGAAACGGTGCCCGTCTACGCTTCCAGCGGCGAATTGTCCCATATTGCCTTCAACGCCCGGTACATGCTGGAAGCGCTGCGGGCCATCGACAGCGAAGATGTGGATCTGCTCATCACCGGACCGATGAGTCCGTTTATCGTGCGTCCGGAGGGGGACGACTCGCTCATTCAACTCATTCTTCCCGTCCGGACCGGCTGAAACGGACGGGATGCTGGCCATGTTTTTGCACCAATTGTCGCTGGAGAACTACCGCAACTACGAAACGTGTCAACTGACGTTTCGCCGACCTCTGAACATTTTTTTTGGCCAAAATGCCCAGGGCAAGACGAATTTGCTGGAGGCCATCCTGCTCTTGGCGGTGGCCAAATCCCACCGCACACCGCATCATCGGCAGCTCATCCGGTGGAACGAGAAATCCGCCCGCGTCAGCGGACGCATCACGCGTCTCGGCCGCCAATGGGAACTGGCGTTGACCCTTTCAGACCAAGGAAAAGTTGCCTCGGTCAACCGTTTGGAGCAAGAGCGGCTGAGCGACTTCGTCGGCCACCTCAACGTCGTGATGTTCGCGCCGGAAGACGTCAATCTGGTGAAAGAAGGGCCGAGCGCGCGTCGCCGCTTTCTCGACATGGAGATTGCGCAAATCAGCCCGAATTACTTGTACGACTTGACCCGTTATCACCGCCTGCTCCAGCAGCGGAACCGTTTTTTAAAATCGATGGAAGCGGCCCAGCAGACGGCCTTGTTAGACACGTGGGACGAACAGTTGTCCCAATTCGGTGTTAAAATTTTACAGAAACGGCGACAATTTATAAGGGACTTGCAACAATGGGCATCGTCGCTTCATCGGCAATTTACCCAGGGCCGGGAGGAGATGGTGCTCCACTATCAAATGAGCATTCCGTTGGAGGAACAGACGACGTTTCAAGAGGGGGTCGCCGCCTATTTTGAGGCGCTGAAGTCCGGCCGCTCCCAAGATTTGCGCCGCGGGACGAGCCTTTTCGGACCGCATCGGGACGATTTGCGTATTTTCATCAACGGCAAAGACGTCCAGTTATACGGCTCGCAAGGTCAGCAACGGACGGCCGCCCTGTCGTTGAAATTGGCCGAACTGGAGCTCATTCGCCAGGAAGTGGGTGAATATCCGCTGCTCTTGTTGGACGATGTCCTGTCGGAATTGGATCCCCAGCGCCAGGCGGACTTGATTGCCAGTATTCGTCCGGAAGTGCAGACGTTTATTACCACGACCCACCTGGATGGGTTGGAAGGCGTGAATATCGAAGCCGCGGACGTGTTTTACGTGGAGCGCGGACAAGTGACGCCCAGCGGGTAACTTTTGTTGGACGGAGTGGTGGACGTTGTACATTGACATCGGTGGCGAAACGGTGTTGCGTTCGCGGGACATCGTGGCGATTTTTGACGCTTCGATCTTGAAGCAGCAGAAGGAGTTGACCTTGGCGCCCAATTGGCGCATGCTCGGCCATCAGGTGAAATCCGTGGTGCTCACACCGACCCACGTGTACGGCTCGCCCATTTCGTGCGCCACGTTGCGAAAACGGCTGGCAAAACCGCAGGGCTTGGAGTCTGAAACTTGAAACAAAAACCAAACAAGGGGAAAATACATGTATAGATTCCTCGTTACGTAGAGAGCAGGTGAATCGATTGACTAGTCGTCAAACGCCGGTGGACGGCCCGGTGTACGATGAGTCGCAAATTCAAGTATTAGAAGGTTTGGAAGCGGTTCGCCGACGTCCTGGCATGTACATCGGATCGACGAGCAGCCGCGGGTTACACCACTTGGTCTGGGAAGTGGTGGACAACAGCATCGACGAAGCGCTGCAAGGGCGTTGCGACTTCATCCAGGTCATTGTGCATACCGATGGGAGTATTACGGTCAGCGACAACGGCGCCGGAATCCCGACCGGCATTCACCCGAAGACGGGCAAGTCGACCGTCGAGACGGTGTTGACGGTGTTGCACGCCGGCGGCAAGTTCGGCGGCGGCGGTTACAAAGTGTCGGGAGGATTGCACGGCGTCGGGGTGTCGGTGGTCAATGCCCTGTCGGAATGGCTGGAAGTGACCGTCAAACAACATGGAAAAGTCCACTTTCAGCGGTATCGGCGGGGCGTGCCAGAATTTCCCTTAAAAGTCATTGGGGATGCCGACGATACCGGCACGACGGTGCGCTTTAAGCCGGATCCGGAAGTGTTTCAAGAGACGACCGAATTTGACCACGCCACGTTGGTCAACCGGTTGCGGGAACTGGCTTTTTTGAACAGCAACGTCACGATCCAGCTCATCGACGAACGGCGTCAGAGCGAACAAACGTTTCATTACGAAGGCGGGATCCGCGCCTTTGTCTCGTTTTTGAACGAAGGGAAGACGGTGCTGCACGATGAGCCCATCTTTATTCGAGGCGTGCGGGACGACGTGGAAGTCGAAATCGCCCTGCAGTACACCGACAGCTACAACAGCCTCATCTATTCCTACGCCAACAACATCCACACCCACGAAGGCGGAACCCATGAAGCCGGGTTTAAGAGTGCCTTGACCCGGGTGATCAACGATTACGCGCGGAAGCACAACTTGCTGAAAGAAAATGAGGCCAACTTAATTGGCGACGACGTGCGGGAAGGGCTCACCGCCATCCTCAGCGTCAAAATCCCGGATCCGCAGTTTGAAGGGCAGACCAAGACGAAACTGGGCAACAGCGAAGTGCGGGGCATTGTCGAGACGATGTTTGCCGAACAGTTCGGGATGTTTTTGGACGAAAATCCGTCGGTAGCCCGCAAAATTGTGGAAAAGGCGCTGTTGGCTGCCCGGGCCCGGGAAGCGGCGCGCAAAGCGCGGGAGTTGACGCGGCGGAAAAACGCGTTGGAGATTAGCGCCCTCCCCGGGAAGCTGGCCGACTGTTCGTCCAAGGACGCCTCCATTTGCGAGCTGTACTTGGTGGAGGGCGATTCGGCCGGCGGATCCGCCAAGCAAGGCCGGGACCGCACGTTCCAAGCCATTTTGCCGCTGCGGGGGAAAATTCTCAACGTGGAGAAGTCCCGCTTGGATAAAATTTTGTCCAACAACGAGATTCGCGCCATCGTCACGGCGTTGGGTACCGGTATCGGCGAAGACTTCGACTTGTCCAAGGCGCGGTATCACAAGCTGATCATTATGACCGATGCCGACGTGGACGGCGCCCACATCCGAACGCTGTTGCTGACGTTTTTCTACCGGTACATGCGGCCGTTGATCGAAGCGGGATACGTGTACATCGCCCAGCCGCCTTTGTACAAGATCACCCAGGGCAAAGTGGTGCGCTACGCGTACAATGACCGGCAATTGGAAGAAATTCTCGCCCAGATGAAGGGCAAAGGGGAACCGGAAATTCAACGGTACAAAGGGTTGGGCGAAATGAACGCACAACAGTTGTGGGAGACGACCATGGATCCGGAAAGCCGCACCCTTTTGCAAGTGCGGTTGGAGGACGCGAGAGACGCCGATGCCATTTTTGAGACGTTGATGGGCGAGCGGGTGGAGCCGCGCCGGGAATTCATCCAAGAACACGCCCGCTACGTGCGCAATTTGGACGTCTGAATATCGAGAGAAAAGAGGGTCATGTACTGAATGAGTGAACGGGTTTTGGAGATCGATATCGCCAAAGAGATGCGGGAATCGTTTTTGGACTACGCCATGAGCGTCATCGTCAGCCGGGCCTTGCCGGACGTGCGGGACGGCTTGAAGCCGGTGCAGCGCCGCATCCTTTACGCCATGAACGAACTGGGGATGACACCGGACAAGCCGTACAAAAAGTCGGCTTGGGTGGTCGGGCAAGTCATCGCGCGATACCATCCCCATGGCGATGCAGCGGTGTACGATGCCATGGTGCGCATGGCGCAGGACTTTGCGGCCCGCTATCCTTTGGTGGACGGTCACGGCAACTTCGGTTCCATCGACGGTGACGGAGCGGCGGCCATGCGGTACACGGAAGCCCGCCTGGCCAAGATCGCGACGGAATTGTTGCGGGACATTCACAAAGAGACTATCGACTTCGGACCAAACTACGATAACTCGACGAAGGAACCGTTGGTGCTGCCGTCCCGCTTTCCGAATTTGTTGGTCAACGGCGCGTCGGGAATCGCGGTCGGGATGGCCACCAACATTCCACCCCACAACTTGGGCGAAGTCATCGACGCCATCCTCATGCTCATCGATGATCCGGACGTCACGGTGGCCGATTTGATGAAGGCCATCAAAGGGCCCGATTTTCCCGGCGGCGCCATCATCATGGGACGGGAAGGGATACGGCAAGCGTACGAAACCGGCCGCGGCACCATCACCATTCGGGCGAAAGCCCACATCGAAGACGCCGGCGGCGGCAAACAGCGCATTGTCGTGAAAGAATTGCCGTATCAAGTGAACAAGGCCAATCTGGTGGAAAAGATCGCCGAACTGGCCCGAAACCGGAAAATCGACGGCATCACCGATTTGCGGGATGAAAGCGACCGCACCGGCATGCGCATCGTCATCGAGTTGCGCCGCGACGTCAACGCCCGGGTTTTACTCAACAATTTGTACAAGATGACGGCCATGCAGACCACGTTCGGCATCATCAATTTGGCGCTGGTCAACGGCGAGCCGAAAGTGCTGAATTTGAAAGAGACGCTGGTGCACTACTTGGATCACCAGCGGCAAGTCATCCGGCGCCGCACCGAATACGACTTGCGGAAAGCGGAAGCCCGGGCCCACATTTTGGAGGGCTTGCGCAAGGCGTTGGATCACATCGACGCCATCATCGATTTGATCCGCGCATCGCAAGATGCCGAAGAAGCCCGGAACAATTTGATGGCCCGCTTCCAGTTTTCAGAAGAACAGGCCCAGGCCATTGTCGAGATGCGGCTCCGCAGCTTGACGGGACTGGAGCGGGAGAAAATCGATGCCGAATACGAGGAATTGCAACAAAAAATCGCCGAATGGCGGGAAATTCTTGCCGATGAGCAAAAAATCTTAGGTGTCATTCGCGAAGAACTGCTGGAGATCAAAGAAAAATACGGCGATCCGCGGCGGACGAAAATCCAGCGGGCCGAAGGCGAATTGGCCGAAGAAGATCTCATTCCCGACGAAGAGGTCGTCATCACCATCACGCATCAAGGGTACATCAAGCGCCTGCCCATCAATACGTACAAAAGTCAAAAACGGGGCGGCCGCGGCGTGTTGGCCATGGGGACGAAAGAAAACGACTTTGTGGAACATTTGTTTGTCACGTCTTCCCATGCCAATCTCCTCTTCTTCACCAACAAAGGGAAAGTGTACCAATTGAAAGCGTATGAGGTGCCCGAGCTGAGCCGGACCGCTCGGGGAATGCCGATCATCAATTTGATTCAAATCGCTCCTCGGGAAACGGTCAGCGCCGTCATTCCCATTCGCGATTTCACCGAGGACGGGTATTTGGTGTTCGCCACCAAAGAAGGCATTGTCAAGCGGACGGAACTGGCCGCGTTTGAAAATATCCGCAAGGGCGGATTGTTCGCCATCCAATTGCGGGAAGAAGACGAGCTCATCGGCGTGCGGCTGACCGATGGACAGCGGGATGTCATCCTCGGCACCCGCAAAGGCATGTCTATCCGTTTTTCGGAAACCGACGTGCGGCCCATGGGGCGGGCGGCCACCGGTGTGAAAGGCATTACCTTGGAAGACGGTGATGCGGTCATCGACATGGATATCGTCGATGAGGCGGCCAACGTGTTGGTGGTGACTGACAGGGGTTACGGCAAACAGTCGCCCATGGACGAATATCGTCCCCAGACGCGGGGAGGCAAAGGGCTCAAAACGTTGCATGTGACAGAACGAAACGGCCATGTCGTGGCACTGAAAGTGGTCAAGCCGGAAGATGACGTCATGATCATCACCAAGCACGGAATCATGATCCGACTCAACGTCTCGGAAGTGCCGGTCTTTGGCCGCATCACCCAAGGGGTGAAACTCATCCAAGTTCGGGAAGAAGACGACGATCACGTCTCGACCGTTGCCCGCATTTCGGCCGGCGAAGCCGACTGACACCCCCAAGCTCGTCCTTGGGGGTGTTTTCCTCCGTAACCAATTGGATATTGGCCCAGTGCGACATCAAAAAGCGGTTGACAAGAACGGGGAAGGCGAGTAAGATATGAGATGCGCTCCCGGGAGAACCCTCCCGAGGCAGCGATGGAAAAACAAAACAGCGAAAACCACGCTTGACAAAGAGAATGATGCGTGGTATATTGAAAAAGTCGCGCTCAAAAAGAGCGGCTGAACAACGACGCGATGTTCCTTGAAAACTGCACAGTGAAGCGAGCCGGAGTTGGGATTGAACTTGTCATGGAGAGTTTGATCCTGGCTCAGGACGAACGCTGGCGGCGCGCCTAATACATGCAAGTCGGGCGGGGGAAC
>PKQY01000094.1 GCA_017577895.1 Bacillota bacterium | reverse complement strand
GAACAGATCGGCATCCTGGAGCGGCAAGGCAAGACGTTTTTGTTCGGGTACGAAGAAAGTTTCGGATATTTGGCCGCACCCTTTGTGCGGGACAAGGACGGGGTCATGGCCAGCCTGCTCATTTGCGAGATGGCGGCTTGGCATTGGCAACAGGGGCGGACGTTGGATGACGCGTTGGCGGAACTGTTCCGGCGGGAAGGCGTTTATTTGGAACGGCTGGAGTCGCTCACGTTAAAGGGCAAAGAAGGCGTGGCGCAAATCGCAGCTTGCATGGCGGCTTGGCGGGAGCAGGCGCCGGCAGAGCTGGCTGGCCTTGCCGTCGTCGAAGTGCGGGATTATTTGACAAAAGAAGCGACGGATCGCCAAACGGGTCAAGTGCGGCCGGTGTTGCTGCCGCCGGAAATGCCGCCGGAAAACGTGTTGCAGTTCGTCCTGGCGGACGGCTCCTGGGTCGCGTTGCGCCCGTCGGGGACGGAACCGAAATTGAAAGTGTATTTCGGCGCCGTCGGGACAGAGGTGGAGGCGACGGAAGCCCATTTGTCCCGGCTGGTTGAAGACGTCATGACACGGGTGAAAAACATTGTCTCGCAGTTCAGCCGTCATCGGTGACCATCGAACAAATCGCCGCAGCTGACAGCTCCTCACAGGGAGCTGTTTTTTTGCATGTTTTTCCATTTGGAACATTGTCACAAGATTGTAATATATGTCAAAAAAGTGTAAGATGATAGTACCAGTCCAATGTTTTGGCGAACGATTGGTGCGGGAAGAGACCGACAAGAAGGGGATGAGAGCATTGGGTGGCGGGTTGTTTCGCGCGGTGTGGACGTGGGTGTTCATCGGGTGGCTCGTCTTTGCCGTCATCGGCTGCCTGATCCTTGTGCCGGACTGGCGGGAGGTGTCGTGGTTCCGTTGGGCGGCGGCCGCCGTGTTGTTCATCGTCTTGTCCTGGCTGGTCAGTTTTGGTTTGAGCCGTACCATCACCCGGCCGCTGAACGAATTCCGGCATGTGTTGACCCTCATCACCGATGAAATCGACGTGTCGAAGCGCATTTCATACCGTTCGACCAACGAACTGGGACAAGTGTCCCACGGCATCAACAAAGTCATCAAAGGGTTCCGGCAAATTTTGCTCGAAATTTTGAATCACGCCCGCGACATTGCCCATCAGTCGGCGGAGATGGCCCGGGCCAGCGCCAGTTCCGCCCAAGTGTCGCAAGTGCTCTCGAAGGCCATTCAAGAACTGTCGGCCGGGGTCATGCAGCAAGCGGAACGGGCCCAGGCGACTACCGACACGACGCAAGACATGGTGCGGGCGGTGGAAGGGTTGACCGACAGCGCGGAACAGCTTCGTCGGGCCATGGAAACCGCCAATCAGCGGGTGTTGCAAGGGTTGGAGGCGGCCCGCAATGTCAACATGGCGACGGCAGAAAACGTGCAAGGCGTGGCGGAGTTGAACCAGACGTCGGATGCGTTGGAAAAAGTGTCGGAAAAAGTGCAGGAGATCGTCCAACTCATCGGCAACATTGCCAAACAGACCCATTTGTTGGCGCTGAATGCCACCATTGAATCGGCCCGGGCCGGCGAACACGGCAAAGGCTTTGCCGTGGTGGCGACGGAAATTCGCCGGCTGGCGGAAGATACGAGCCGTTCGGTGGAGCAAGTCGGCAGCATGCTGGAGCAGTTTCGCGAATACATCAGCCGCTCCGCCGAACAAGCGCGGCGCGTGCAGGAAGTGACGCGGACACAGGAAAAGTTGTTGAAGGACATGAACGAAGCCTTTTCATCCATTCATCAAGCGGTGCAGCTGGTCCATCGAGAGATGTTGTCCGTCGATCGGGTGAGCCAACAATTGTTGGCCGGCAGCCAGGAAGTGTTGAGCCATATGCAAGCGGTGGCCAGCGCGGCCCATTCCTTGACGTCGGCGGCGCAACAGGCCAGCGCCGGCGTGCAGGAACAGGCTTCCTTGGCCCATGAACTGGCCGACGGCGCCAAGAGCGTCGCCGATTTGGCGGAAGTGTTGCACGGAATTTCCAAGCGTTGGAAGGGGTTGAACGCGTGAGCAAACCACGGGTGGCCGTACTGACCCACAGCAAGTTGACGCAAATGTTGAAGGAAGTATTGGCTGAAATGCCGTGGTCCGCCGATGTGGCCCTGTATGACGTCTTGTTGGAAGAAGCAGTGCAAAAGGCGCGGCAGCTGGAGGAGAGCGGCCAGGCGGATGTGCTGGTCACCGGTGGGGCCAACGCCACCGTCGTGGAGGCACAAGGCTTGACGTTGCCGGTGGTCCGGATCAAGGTCACCGG
>PKQY01000021.1 GCA_017577895.1 Bacillota bacterium | reverse complement strand
AGTTCCATGGAGACCTCACCTCTTCTTTTGGCCTTGAAGGCCGTGGTTTTTTTGGGTTTTGTGAGGTCTCCATTTCTATTTGTATTGGATTCTTTCCTGCTTGCCTACCTAAACTTTACACGTTCGTTTTCCTGCGCCGGCTCACGCCTCGTCTTTCGGAAACAACGCCATCAGCGCGTCCGGCAAATCCTGTTGCCACAACCCCCAGTCATGGCCACCGTCCTTCACATGCAAGGACACCTTCACCCCACAGTCTCGCAAGATGTCGGCCACGGCTTTGTTCCAATCAAGGATGTCCAACTCACCGCCCGGCGTGATGGCAGGCGATTCATGCACCCCAACGGACATGTACACCGTCAAGTCGACGTGTTGGGCTTGCTCCCGTAACCATTCATGCATGCGGGGATGAAAGGCCCCCGATTGGCTGAGCACGGCCCGAAAAGTCCTTGGAGCGTGAACGGCCGTCATCAACGCCTGCGTCGCCCCCAAGGACGACCCGCCGATGACCCTCCCCCGCCGGGCGGGAATCGTTGCATAGACCCGGTCCATAAAGGGGATGATTTCATTGAGAAGAAAACGTTGGTATTGCTGAAATCGCGCCCCGTCGGGACGGTATTCTTCAGTCCGCTTGGCTTTGTCCACCGGAATGCCCACTACCAACAACGGGGCGATGCGTTTTTCCTCCACCAAACGGTTGACCGTGGTGGCAATGCGGCCCATACGGAAATAATCTTCCCCATCTTGCAAGTAAAGGACAGGATAGGCCCGCCGCTCGGTATAACCCGGCGGCAAAGAGACGATAATCGGGCGCGTCTCTCCCAAATGCTCGCTGCTCAATTGGTGCCGTTGGATGTTTCGCCGATACATGGAATTAGACATCAATCGTTCCTCCTGACCACCAGCATTTATATAACAGTCTATTTTTTTAGGTGTAACAGATGTGATACAGATGGATGTTATTGATTTTCTCATTGATTTTAAACCAAGACTTGACAACGTTTAAAGCGCTTTTGCTATAGTAGATGTCAGGAAAGAAAAAATCTTCTGTATTAATACAGATAGATCGCATTTTATAACAGCGAGGTGAATCCCATGGCCTTTGCCGTTAACGTGCAACCCGAATTTCCCGTGGTACAAATTCTCACGCCGGAAGGAAAAGTCACCGATCCGTCTTTAGTTCCCCCGTTGTCCGACGAGCAACTGCGTCAGTTGATGAAAAACATGGTGTTTACCCGCATTCTCGATCAGCGGGCCATCAGTTTGAACCGTCAAGGACGGCTCGGCTTTTATGCCCCCGTGTCCGGCCAGGAAGCGGCCATGTTGGCGTCCCAGTTTGCTTTGGACAAAGACGACTTTATTCTTCCCAGTTACCGGGACATCCCGCAAATGATCTTTCACGGCTATCCGCTGTACCAGGCTTTCCTATTTTCCAAAGGCCACATTCACGGCGGCCAAATCCCGGAAGGAGTCAACATGCTGCCTCCCCAGATCATTATCGCCGCGCAAGTGACCCAATGCGTCGGCGTCGCCATGGCCTTCAAATACCGTAAAGAACGGCGTGCAGCCATCTGCTATTTCGGCGACGGCGCCACGTCCCAAGGCGACTTCTACGAAGGGCTCAACTTTGCCGGCGTCTACAAAGTTCCGGCTGTCTTTTTCTCGCAAAACAACGGCTATGCCATCAGTGTCCCCTTTGCCAAACAGACGGCGAGCAAAACCATCGCCCAAAAAGCCATCGCGGCGGGCATTCACAGTGTGCGGGTGGACGGCATGGATCCGTTGGCCGTGTACGCCGTCACCAAAGAAGCGTTGGAGCGGGCCAAAGCCGGTGAAGGGCCGACCTTGATCGAAGCCCTGACCTACCGCTTCGGTCCCCACACCATGTCCGGCGACGATCCGACCCGTTACCGCTCGAAAGAAGAAATGACCTTGTGGCAGGAAAAGCACGATCCGTTAATCCGTTTCCGCAAATATTTGCAAGAAAAAGGGATTTGGTCCGAACAAGATGAGCAAGAAACGGTGGAACGAGCGAAAGAAGAAATTGCTGCAGCCATGAAAAAGGCCGAAACGTATCCGGCCATGACCATTCCGGAATTGATGGAGGCCATGTACGTCCAGATGCCGCCACATCTGAAAGAACAGGCGGAACAAATCGGGAAGGAGGAACTGTGATGGCCAATTTGACGATGATTCAAGCGATCAACGATGCCATGCGCACGGCGCTGAAAACGTATCCGGAGGTGCTCATCTTCGGAGAAGACGTCGGCGTCAACGGCGGCGTGTTTCGGGCCACCGACGGCTTGCAAAAAGAGTTTGGCGAAGAACGGGTGTTCGACACGCCGTTGGCGGAATCGGCCATCATCGGCACCGCTGTGGGCATGGCCATCATGGGGTTGCGGCCGGTGGCAGAAATCCAATTTTCCGGTTTTTATTTTGAAGCCTTTGACGCATTGCTCAGCCAGGCCGCCCGCACCCGTTTCCGTTCCGGCGGGCGCTATCATTGTCCGCTGGTCGTCCGCTCCCCCTACGGCGGCGGCGTCCGGACGCCGGAGCTGCATTCCGACAGCGTGGAAGGATATTTCCTTCACGCGCCCGGCTTGAAAGTCGTCATTCCGAGTAACCCTTATGAAGCCAAAGGGCTGCTGTTGGCCGCCATTGAAGACGACGACCCGGTCATCTTTTTGGAACATATGAAATTGTACCGCTCGTTTCGCCAGGAAGTGCCGGAAGGCTACTACACCGTGCCGCTTGGAAAAGCCAATGTCGTCAAGGAAGGCACCGATGTCACCATCATCACCTACGGCGCCATGGTGCACACGTCTTTGAAAGCGGCGGAAGAATTGGAAGAGGAACGGCCCATCAAGGTGGAAATCATCGATTTGCGGACTTTAAACCCCTTGGATATTGACACCGTCATTCAATCGGTGCAGAAAACGAATCGCGCCGTCGTCGTCCACGAGGCGACCCGCACTGGCGGACCAGCGGCGGAAATCACGGCGCTCATTAACGAAAAGGCGATTCTCCACCTGGAAGCGCCGGTGATGCGGGTAACCGGCTACGACACCGTCTATCCCTTCACGATGATCGAAGACGAGTGGTTGCCCAACATCGACCGCATCAAACAAGCGGTGAACGAAGTCCTCGATTTTTGACACCCCGCATCACATCAGTTAAGGAGGAACCGAAATGATCTACGAATTTCGCTTGCCCGACATCGGCGAAGGGATCGCTGAGGGGGAAATTGTCAAGTGGCTGGTTAAAGAAGGCGACGAAGTGAAGGAAGACGACATCATCGCGGAAGTGCAGACGGACAAGGCCGTCGTCGAAATCCCCGCGCCTGTCAACGGCAAAGTATTGCGCCTGCATGCCAAAGAAGGCGAAGTGGTCAATGTCGGCTCGGTCATCGTTACGTTTGAAGTGGCCGACGAAGCCGCCGGCGACAGCTCGGCCGCCTCGCTGTTGGAGCAGCCGTCGGAGCAAAGCCAATTCGTCATCGCTGAGCAGGCGTTGGAAGAAAGCGAAGAAAGCGCCCCAGCGGCAGCATCGGCTGCCCCGCCGGCGGCGGCTTCTTCCCGGACGGAAACCGGTCCCCGGAAAGCGTTCGTGCTGGCCACGCCGGCCGTTCGCAAATACGCGCGGGAAAAAGGGATTGACATTACCACCGTAACAGGCACCGGGCGCCACGGACAAGTGACGAAAGAAGACATCGACCGGGCCCTGGCCGCAAAAGACCGTGGTCCAGCGGCAGCATCGGCGGTTCCGACGCCGGCACAGCAGGCCGAACCGGCGGAACAGGCTGCCCAACCGACCCCCGACACGGCCAGCCCCGCCAACGAACGGCGGGTGCCTTTGCGCGGCGTGCGTCGCACCATCGCCGAAAGCATGGTCCGTTCTAAATATACAGCCCCGCACGTGACCATCATGGACGAAGTGGACGTCAGCCGCCTGGTGGCGTTGCGGGCAAAACTGAAACCGAAAGCCGAAGAACAAGGCATCAAATTGACCTATCTCCCCTTTGTCGTCAAGGCGCTCATCGCCGCCGCCCGACGCTATCCGGAACTGAACGCCTCTTTGGACGACGAGGCCCAGGAAATCGTCTACAAAACCGTCTATAACGTCGGCATCGCAACAGCCACGGAACATGGTCTGATCGTGCCGGTCATTCATGACGCGGACCGCAAAAGTATCTTACAGTTGGCCCAGAAAATTCAAGAATTGGCCCAAAAGGCGCGGGAGCGCAAAATCACCCTGGAAGAGCTGCGCGGGGGCACTATCAGCGTAACCAACATTGGCTCGGCCGGAGGGTTGTTCTTTACGCCCATCATCAACTATCCGGAGGTCGCCATCCTCGGCATCGGCCGCATTACCGAAAAGCCGGTCGTCCGCAACGGACAAATCGTCGTGGCGCCGGTGATGGCCCTGTCTTTGAGTTTCGATCATCGACTGATCGATGGCGAATTGGCCCAAAGGGCATTAAACTATATTAAGGAATTGCTCCACGATCCTGAATGTTTGTTAATGGAGGTGTAACGCGGGGTGGTTGTAGGCAACTTTTCCCGTGAAGTAGACGTGCTGATCGTCGGCGGCGGCCCCGGCGGATACGTGGCGGCCATCCGCGCCGCCCAATTGGGCAAAAAAGTGACGTTAGTGGAAAAGGACGCGTTAGGCGGTGTTTGTCTCAACCGGGGATGCATCCCGTCCAAGGCCCTCATCAGTGTGGCCGACCTGTATAACCGCATGCGGCAGGCCGATGCCATGGGCATTCAAGTGGAAGGCATTCGGCTACATATGGACAAAATTCAACAGTGGAAAAATCAGGTGGTCCAACAGTTAACGCAAGGCATCCAATCCCTTTTAAACGGCCATCAAGTGGAAATCATGAAGGGGGAAGCCTACTTCACCTCGCCCAACGAAGTGCGGGTCGTATCCGGATATGAAAACGAACGGCTCCATTTTCGCCACTGCATCATCGCAACCGGCTCCCGTCCGGTGGAATTGCGGGGCTTCCCGTTTGACGAAAAACGCATTCTCTCTTCCACCGGCGCCCTGAACTTGCAAGAAGTGCCGGAGCGGCTTCTCGTCATCGGCGGCGGGTACATCGGGGTGGAACTGGGCGGTGCGTGGAACAAATTGGGCAGCCAGGTCACCATCCTGGAAGGGACGAAGACCATCCTCCCCGGCTTCGACAAAGCCATGGTGCAAATGGCCACGCGGCTCTTGAAAAAACAAGGCATCACCATTTTTACCGAAGCCATGGCCAAATCTGCCGAGGTGCAAGGCGATCGGGTCATCGTCCGCGCCGACATCGCCGGCAAAGAAGAGACGTTTGAGGTCGACGCCGTGTTGGTCAGTGTCGGACGCCGGCCCAACAGCGACGAGTTGGGACTTGAGGCCATCGGCATCGAGCTGGATGAGCGGGGATTCATTAAAGTGAATGAGCAGCAACAGACGTCGGTGCCGCACATTTACGCCATCGGCGACGTGGTCGGCGAACCGATGCTGGCCCACAAAGCGTATTACGAAGCCAAAGTGGCGGCAGAAGCCATCAGCGGCCTGCCCAGTGCCACCGATTACCAAGCAATGCCCTTCGTCATTTTCAGCGATCCGGAAATGGCCAGCGTCGGCCTGACCAAAGACGCCGCCAAAGAACAAGGCATCGACGTCATCACTGCCCGCTTCCCCTTCCAGGCCAACGGCCGGGCCCTCTCGCTCAACCAGGCCGAGGGATTCGTGCACGTCGTGGCCGACCGAGAAACACAACACGTGTTAGGCGTCCAAATCGTCGGTCCGGAGGCATCCACCATGATTGCCGAAGCGGCGTTGGCCATCGAGATGGGCGCGACGTTGGAAGATGTAAGTTTGACCATTCACCCCCATCCAACGTTGTCCGAAACGTTGGCGGAAGCGGCAGAGGTCGCCCTCGGTCGGGGTATCCATATGATGAGCAAATAAGAAAAGACCATACTCGCCTGCGTTGCGGGTATGGTCTTTTCTTTATCGCGCAATCTAAAAACGATCCTGAAAAGACAAAAGGACGACTTCCTGCATGGCACAAAAAGGAACTTGGCAGAAGAGGGATCAAGATGCAGTGGCTGCGTTTTCCAAACGCGTTCACATTCATGTGGCGGACCGCTGTGCTCGTCGGTCTGGCCCTGTTATGTTTTTCCCCTCGCCCGGCCGCTTCGGCCAAACCGCCGGTCATACCGCCGAACAACGACGCGCCAATCTCCAACTTGCACATTTACGTCAATTTGTGGCATCGTCAACTGTTGCTGATGGACAACGGCCGCATTCTCAAGTCGTATCCCATTGCACCGGGCACCCCGGACACGCCGACCCCCATCGGCCATTTCCGCGTCATTCAAAAATCCGCCGACTGGGGCGGCGGATTCGGCACCCGCTGGCTCGGCTTGGACGTTCCTTTTGGAATATACGGCATTCACGGAACAAACAAGCCCCATCTCATCGGCCAGTCGGTGAGCAGCGGATGTATCCGGATGCGCAACCGAGATGTGGAAGAACTGTATGACTTGGTGCCCTTAAATACACCGGTCGTCATCGACGGACCCATTTTGGGGGCTGAAGGATTGAACTACCGCATTCTCGTCCAAGGTTCCCGGGGGTCTCTGGTCCAAATGGTTCAAAATCGGTTAAAGGCCGGCCATTATTACGACGGCCCTGTCAACGGCTTTTACGACCGGGCCACGGAACAGGCGGTCCGGCGGTATCAAGAAGATCATCAGCTGCTCGTCACGGGGCAAATTCACTTCGCCGACTTGGTGGAGTTGGGCATCGTCGAATGAGCCGCATGCCGCAACGCCGCATTTTCCACCGGGATGCGAACGCATAGCAAAAAAGCCACATTGATCCCCGTAGGTACCAAGGCCGTAAACCAAGCGCCGAAAATGAGCGGAAGCGAGATCATTTCCAACACCACCGTCAAATAATTCGGATGGCGCACCCACCGGTACGGGCCGTGCCGGATCGGACGCATGCCAGGGACAACCAGAACGCGGGTGTTCCAATAAGGGCCTAAACTTTTCAAGACCCAGAATCGCAAACCTTGCGCCAACCAAAAAATGCCCAAAGGCACCGGCCACCATGGCGGCGTCGGCGGCTGAAACCACATCACCTCCACCCACCAAGACAACAAAAAAAAGACATGAATCAACACCGCCGCCGGATAATGCCGGGCGCCCCACTCCACCGCTCCCCGCCGGCGCATCCGTTGTCCATTGCGGCGGGCCAGCCACAGCTCACCCAGCCGCTGGAGCACGACGATGATAAACAACACCCAAAACAGCCGCTCCATCGCCACGCACCCTTCATTGGCCGTCTTCCTGTTCCAATCCCGTCATCACCAGGCCAACAGCACTTGTTCCACACTGAACCCTGGCCCCATGGCCAACAACAGTCCGCAATCTCCCGGCTTCGGTCCGCTCTGCATGACCTCCTTTAATACAAACAACACCGTCGGCGACGACATGTTCCCATACCGTTTCAACACCCGCCACGAAGGGGCCACGGCCGCCGGGTCCATAGGCAACACTTCCATCAACGCATGAAGCACTTTGGCCCCGCCGGGATGGGCGATGACATGCCGCAGGGCGGCGGCACCGGACAAATCGTGTTGCTGTAAAAATTCCTTCACCACCGGCAACAAGTACTGGCGGACAAAGGCTGGAATCTGTTTCGAAAAAACGACTTCCAACCCGTCGTCCGTCACGTGCCAGCCCATGAGGTCCAACGAGTCTTCCCACGTATGGCTCATGCTTCCCAGCCATCGAGGACCGACGGCCCCCGCATCATCGCCGGCCACCAACACCGCCGCCGCTCCATCGGCAAACAACGAAGCGGCCACGAGATTGCGCTTGGAAAGATCGTGACGCTGAAACGTCAAACTGCAACATTCGATGGCCACCATCAGCACGCGGCTGCGTGGAAAGGCCTGTGCCCACTCGCAGGCCAAGGTCAGACCGGCCACCCCGCCGGCACAGCCGAGCCCCCACACTGGCGTGCGGCGAATGTTCCGCCGGAAAGGCAAGCGATTCATCAAATGGGCATCTAAACTCGGCGTCGCAATCCCCGTACTGGTGACCACGATGACATGATCGATGTCGGCGGGAGAACGGCCGGATTCCGCCAGACACCGGTCCACGGCCTCTTTTCCCAACTGACAAGCCATGTCAATAAACCGTCGGTTTTTTTCCGAAAACGGGTTGTCCCGTTCATACCATTCCGGCGGCATGCACAAATACCGCTCGTCAATGGCCGCATGATCAAAGACAGACAAATAACGGTCCACCGCTTGATGAAACGACTGAAACAGCCGGGCCGCCAACTGTTTCGCCTCCGCTTGCGTCAGCCGATAACGCGGCAACGCCGTGGCCACCGCCTCGATGACCGGCAACGGCGTCCCTCCTTTCTATTCGGCTAAGTTGGACCACAACTCGTAAAAGTAGTGGATTTCTTGCAACACGGCGGCGGTATCTTCGGCGCGAACTGCCCCTTGAATTTTCGCCAACGTGCCGCTGATTTCCATCATCATCTCCCGCTCCACACTGAATTGGATGCGGTTCACCACGTGATGCCATGCCTGATGGGCCGCCAACGCTTTGGCCCGCGCTTCTTCCCATTGTTCTCCTTCCGATAACCGTTCCACTTCCCGCACCAACGCCAACACATCGTCGTCGCCCCGCAACGGCTGCTTGAGCCAATTGCCGCTCGTCATGACCAACACGCAGATGGCCAAGATGACGATGGGAACGCCGTACACGAACCATTTCACGGTCCAGCCGCTCCTCTTGGTTGAATCTCCTCTTGGTTAATACGGTCCGGGATAATCGCCGATGTCATATTCTTCACCGACCCGGTCGGTGTATTTGTCCACGTACAATTGACCATCGGGCAAAATGGCGGCAAAGGACACTTCCTTAATATCGCTGACTCCGTGGGCCATCAATTGCCATTGCAACCACTGCTTGTCTTTTTTCCGTTGGCGCAAATTTTGTTCCAACAGTTTCCCGTCGATGATCAGCTCAGTCATCATCCCCGCCGGTTTGACCGTCAAATTGAGATCGCGGGGTGTCACCGGCTGATGTTC
Source organism: Bacillota bacterium (assembly GCA_017577895.1). Taxonomy (GTDB): domain Bacteria; phylum Bacillota; class Bacilli; order ZCTH02-B2; family ZCTH02-B2; genus Bacillus_BB. Next base: position 22,052 of record PKQY01000021.1, on the reverse strand, counting down.
CGCCCGGGGCAACACCGACAAACTGCCGTCCGGTTCATAAATGGCAAAAGCCACTTGGGTAATGTCAAAAATGTTCTTCCGCCGCAACATCATCAACAGATCATCTTTTTTGATGCGGGAGGCGGCGAGGTTTTTCTCGAGAATTTTGCCGTTGGCGATGACCATGACCGGCTCGCCGTCGATCACTTTCGCCAAATACCGGCTTTTTAAGGTAAGAAATTGAAACAACAGCGTCAGCGCCACAAATGTCGTCAACCCCATCCAATGGGCAAAAGCCTTCGTCGACAGATCGGTGGCCAAGGACCCGGCAATGGAGCCGATGGTAATGCCGTTGATGTAATCAAAAAACGTCAAGTTGGCCATTTGTTGCTTGCCGAGTAAACGGGCGAAGATCAATAACGTGAAGAAGGCGATTGCCCCGCGAACGACGACGACCAACGCCTCCTCCATCATGTTCTTCACCCCCGTCATCGGTCGACCTTGTGATGGCCCTGGTCACCGGCAAGAACACCATTTATGCTTATCATGTGAAATTGTCTTCCGGTTATGTAGCGGACCGTCCACTTTTTGCTCGGTCCGGGAGGCCGCCAACAATTCGCCGACGGTGACAAAGCGAAACCCTTTCTCCTGCAGGTGATCGATGACGTTTTCCAGCGCCGCCATCATGGTCTCCTGATGGGCGCCGCCGTCGTGCAGCAAAATGATGTCGCCGCTGGCGGCTTCGTGCACCAGCGTCTGTTCAATGTTGGCCGCCGAATTGGTCAAATCCCAGTCTTTCGGATCCACCGACCAGAGCACGATTTGCATCCCCAATTGCCGCGCACAGTCGATGACGTCCCGGTTCAATTTCCCGCCCATCGGGCGGAAGTACGTCACCGGTTGGCCGCTGACCCGCTCGATGAGCCGGTGGGATTTGGCCAAGTCGTGATAAATTTCTAACGGAGTCAGTTTGGTCAAGTCGCGATGCACATACCCGTGGTTGCCCACCTCATGGCCTTGCATGACGATTTGCTTCACAAGTCCCGGATGTTTGCGGACTTGGGCACCGTTGAGAAAAAAAGTGGCCCGGACCCCTTTTGACTTCAACAGGCGGAGCAGCTTCGCCGTGTAAACCGGATGGGGGCCGTCATCGAACGTCAAGGCCAACATGGGGACCGTCGTCTGCACGCGGTAAACCGGCTTTATGGATCCGCTGTCCGTATCCGCATGGGCCGATGGCCATGTCCACGGCGCAAACAAGCAAAGGCTGGCCAAAAGACCAGCCGACAGCCATGTGTATAACATCCGCTTGTATTGAATCAGATTCATGGGGCTCTCTCCATTTCACCAGAGGGCACTTCTCTTCTGCTACGTTTATTGTTCTGCATGCCCACCGTTTTATTCCCGATACAACAGCATCCGCAAACCGTTCAAAATGACCAACAACGTGCTTCCTTCGTGCCCAATGACCCCCAGCGGCAAAGTGATGACTTGGAAAAAGTTCGACAACAGCAACAAACCGATGACCGAAAGGGAAAACACGATGTTTTGCCGGATGATGCGGTTCATTTGCCGGGACATCCGGAACAAATACGGCAGACTGGACAAGTCGTCTTTCATCAGGACGATGTCCGCTGTCTCCAAAGCGACATCGGTGCCGGCCCCCATGGCCACTCCGACGGACGCTCCCGCCAAGGCCGGCGCATCATTGATGCCGTCGCCGATCATGGCCACTTGGCCGTCGGTTTCGCGCAAACGTCGAATCCAGTCCACCTTTTCGTCCGGCAGGCAATTGGCCACAAAATCGTCCACCCCAACTTCCTTCGCCAAGGCCTGGGCCGTGGCATGGGCATCACCGGTCAACATGACCGTGCGGAAGCCCAGCTGCTTCAAAGCCCGCACCGCCGCCACCGCTTCCGGGCGAAGCGTGTCCTTCACCGACAAAAGTCCGACCACGCTGTCTTCCCGTTGGACAAACATCAGCGTTTTGCCTTGCTGGGCCAACTGCTGGGCCGTCCTTTCCGCCTCCGCCGGAAGCGGCACATCCATGAACTCCCGTTTGCCGATTTTCCAGCATTGCCCGCCAAGTTTGGCTTCCACGCCGAAGCCGTTCACCGACGCCATCTCCTCCGGCTGAAGCAGTTCCAGCCCCATTTCCTTCGCTTTGCGCACTACGGCATCGGCCAACGGATGGGCCGAAAACTGCTCTACCGACGCGGTCATCTGAAGCAGTTCGGTCTCCTGGACATCGTCGGCAAACGTCACGACATCTTGAATCTCCGGCACGCCTTTCGTGAGCGTACCCGTCTTGTCAAAGGCCACCACGCGGACCTGGGCCAGCCGTTGCAACACCGTGCCGCCTTTGAGGAGCACTCCCCTGCGGGCGCCGTTGGAAATGGCGGACAACATGGCCGGCATGATGGAGGCCACCAAGGCACAGGGAGAGGCGACCACCAGAAAGATCATCGCGCGGTAAAAGGCTTGCTCCCACGTCCAACCAAGCCACAGCGGCGGGATGAGCGCCACCAGCACAACACCGGCGAGGATCACTTTCACGTAGGTTTTCTCAAACCGCTCCACAAAGGTCTGTTGCGGCGGTTTTTCCATCTGGGCGTTCTGCACCAAGTCGATCATGCGCTGAAACAACGACTGGTCATGGGGCTTGTCGACCCGCACCAAAATCCCGCCGTTCCCGTTCATCGTCCCGGCCAACACCTCATCGCCGACGGTTTTCACCACCGGCACCGACTCGCCGGTAATGGCCGACTGATCCACCGTCGTCGTCCCGTCAACGATGGTGCCGTCCACCGCAATCCGATCGCCCGGTTTGACCAACACAATCTGACCGATCCGCAAATCTTTGACCGGTACCATTTTTTCGGTCCCGTTTTCGTACAGCCGAGCCTCCAACGGCTGCAACGACATCAGTTTGTTCACTTCCCGGCGGCTCTTGCTCATGGCGTACGTTTCCAAGGCGCCGCTCAACGCAAAGATGAAAATGAGAATAGCCCCTTCCGCCCAATAACCGATGATGGCCGAACCGATGGCGGCCACGATCATCAGCAAATCCACCGACAGCTGCCGCTCGAGCAACAATTCTTCCAAACCTTCCTTGCCTTTAAAATAACCGCCTGCCACATAGGCCGCCAAAAAGACAGCAATAGCCGCCGACGTCCAACCAAGATGTTCCAACCACCAGCCGACCACAATCAACAGACCGCTGAGCACCGCCAACGCCATTTCGATCTTTTGCCGATGCAATAAGGCGCCAAGCCGTTTTGCTATCGTTGGATTCCCCTCAACCTTTTCCGTTTCGCTGACATTCCACAGCCCATCTTTGACCGATTGCGGCTTCTCCACCGGTGTTCACCCTCTCCCTGAAAACGAATCTCATTCTTAACATGTGCCCTAAAACAGCGACATGCCGCCTCGTCGGCAGCATGCCCTCGCCAATTTCTGTAATCATTATAACTTGATAATTATTTTAAGTAAAGGGGTGAACCCGATTTTTTTCCGGAAATTTTTTCCGGATGTTTTCCGGACATGCGGGCCGTCAGTCGGTCAACCCTTCAAACGCCCGGATGCGTTCCCGCACCACTGGGGGAATCGGCACGGCGCGCCGAGTGTGGACATCGTAAGAAACGTAGACGACTTCCGCCAAGACGATGGTCTCTTTCGTCTCATCCCGCTGAATGACAAATTGTACCGTAAAACTGGAATTGCCCAATCGCACCGTCCGGCAATAAATGTTCAATATGTCATCCAAATAGGCACTTCCTTTAAATTCGAGGACCACTTTTGCCAGTACGAAGTCAAATTCTTCGCCGTCGGGCAACGGCCGCACAACTTCCCGGAAATATTCGGTGATGGCCACGTCGATGTACGTCAAATAATGGGCATTAAAGACGATTTTTTGACCGTCGATTTCCGAATACCGAACCCGCAAAGAATGAACAAATTTATATCCGTCCATGGGATACTCCTTTCCGATATATTTAAAATTTTCTTTCGTTTTCACCACAAAAAAAAGTGATTCGTTCCCGAATCACCGGTCTTTCGTTATGTGAATGGTCGGGGTAGCAGGATTTGAACCCGCGGCCTCTAGGTCCCGATCCTAGCGCTCTACCAAGCTGAGCTATACCCCGACTCCTCGGAACAGCTCCTATTGTACAACGGGTTTAAAAAAAAATCAACACCTTTCTCCCGCAAATCAAAAAAAAAATTTGTATCAACCGCCGGGTTTGGATCGGACCATAAATTGTAAACCCTTTCATTATTTCGTATAAAATTAAAAGCCTCGATTCCAGCCCAAAAAGGCGTACAATTTCATGTACACCCTTTGGAACCTTGGGCTTTTATTACGCTTCCAGCATGAGCAGCTCTTTCCTCAGCTGCGTCAAATTCTCCTTGCAAAGCCGAATGGTTTCTTCATCCTGTTCTTGCAACGCTTCATACAATACGGCCAACTGATAATCCATTTCCATGCGCAGCACTGGGATTCGCTTCTCAACATCCCGATGTTTTAAAGCTTCCACGAGCTCTTTCACCATGTTGCGCACCCCTTTGAATGAAAATTCTTTCTACTCTGCCTAAGCGATCCGCCTTCGGCTTCTTTGGCTTTGGTTTAATAATAATATGCATTGACACAAAAATCAATGCCTAAATTGTGTCACAACGGCACCCGCCAAAAAACAAAGCGCCCAAATCGGGCGCCCAGGATACACCCACGTCCTTGCATCACTGAAGCATGCGGCCGAGACGGGCGTATCCTTCATTCAACTCTTTTTTAATCCGCTCAAACAACTCCGCCACCGTCGGAATGTCCCGAATGAGACCGACCCCTTGCCCGGCCCAACTGTGGCCTTCTTCCATTCGTCCCTCGTGAATCGCGATGCGGTTAGCGGCACCGGAAATGAGGTCCTTCAATCCTTCATACCCGACCCCTTGTGCCTCCAAGGCCAAAATTTTTTCCGTCGCCTTGCTCTTCAGCGCCCGCGCCGGCGCGCCCAAACTTTTTTTGATCACGACCGTATCGGTCTCGGAGGCTTCGAGAATGCGCCGCTTATAATTTTCATGGGCGTGCACGCAATCTTTCGTGGCAATGAAACGGGTGCCCATTTCTACTCCTTCCGCTCCCAGCGCCAGCGCTGCCAAGATGCCGCGGCCGTCGACGATGCCGCCGCTGGCCAGCACGGGAATGCGCACCGATTCGGCCACCCGCGGCACTAAAACCATAGTCCCGATCTCATCCCGTCCGAGGTGACCGCCGCCTTCATTGCCGACCGCCATGACAATGTGGGCTCCCAGTTCTTCTGCCTTTTGCGCTTGCCGGACGGAGGCGACCAACACCATCGTAATGATGCCGGTGCCCGCCAGCCGTTCCAACAACGGCTTCGGGTTGCCGCCGGTGATGCTCACCGCCGGCACTTTTTCCTCAATGGCCACCTCTAAATAATCGGCGTAGGAGCGGTTATGTTGCCCGATGGCAAAATTGACGCCAAACGGCTTGTCCGTCAAAGAACGAATTTTGCGAATTTCTTCCCGCAACGCGTCCGGACTGGGCAAAGTCAGGGCCGTCACTTGTCCTAAGCCGCCGGCATTGGACACCGCGGCCGCCAACTCGGAATAGGCCAAGTGGGCCAATCCTCCTTGGACGATAGGCAGTTCGATGTTCAACAGTTCCGTCACCCGCGTTTTCATCTGCGCCATCTCTCCCTCGGTAGCATAAAATAAAACGGGTTCTTCCCGCGATGCAAATCTGGTATACTCATAATGTTTGCTGGGGGAATGGTTTTCCTTCTGATCTTACCTGAATTTTCTTTCGTTGTAAACTTTTTGTCACAGACCACCGCATGCCAGCACGCATAGCAAGGAGGAAGAGTTGCCATTGTCCCAACATGAAACGCCCCTGTTTACCGGCATTCTCAATCACATTCGGCGCAACCCGATTCCTTTCCACATTCCGGGCCACAAAAAAGGCCGCGGGATGGATCCGGAATTTCGCGAGTTTATCGGTGAAGCGGCGCTCGCCATGGATTTGATCAACATCAGCCCGTTGGACGACCTCCACCGGCCCACCCATATCATCAAGCGGGCGCAGGAATTGGCGGCCGAAGCGTTTGGCGCCGACCACACGTTTTTTTCCGTTCAAGGTACCAGCGGCGCCATCATGACCATGATTCTCGCCACTTGTCAGCCCGGCGACAAAATCATCGTGCCGCGCAACGTGCACAAATCGGTCATGACGGCCATCGTGTTGGCCGACGCCATTCCGGTTTTCATCCATCCGGTCCTCGACGAACGTACCGGCATTGCCCACGGCATCACCACGACCGCCCTGGCCAAGGCGTTGGACGAACATCCGGATGCCAAAGCGGTGCTCATTATCAACCCGACGTACTACGGGATTGCCGCCGACTTAAAACGAATGGTGGAATTGGCCCACGCCCGGGACATCCCGGTCCTGGTGGACGAGGCCCACGGTGTCCATATTCATTTCCATGAACAACTGCCTTTATCCGCCATGCAGGCCGGCGCCGACATGGCGGCCACCAGCATGCACAAATTAGGCGGATCGCTGACTCAAAGCTCCATCCTCAACGTCAAGGGAAATCGGATTAACCCGAACCGGGTACAGGCGATTTTAAGCATGTTGACGACCACATCCACCTCTTATCTGCTGTTGGCTTCGTTGGATGCGGCCCGCCGTTATTTGGCGACCCAAGGCCGCCGGTTGTTGAGCGAAACTTTGGCGCTGGCCCAAGAAGCCCGGGAACAAATCGCCAACATTCCCGGGTTGTACTGCATCGGACCGGAAATTTTGGGCAGTGAAGCGACCTATGCCATGGATTTGACCAAACTGCTGATCTGTGTGAAAGATTTGGGGATTACCGGTTACGAAGCGGAAATATGGCTTCGGGAACACTACAACATCGAAGTTGAGCTGAGCGATCTATACAACATTTTGTGTATTCTCACACCGGGAGACACAAAGGAGACTGTCGGCGTGCTTATCCGCGCCCTGCAACATCTTTCCCGGGAATATGAACATCAAATCAGCGCCTGCCCGATTCAAGTGCACTTGCCGCCCATTCCCGTATTGGCCATAACGCCGCGGGAAGCCTTTTATGCCGACACCGAAACCGTTCCTTTGCAGGAAGCGGTGGGACGCATCATCGCCGAATTCATCATGGTGTACCCGCCCGGCATTCCGATTCTCTTGCCCGGCGAAATCATCGAACAAGAAAGTTTGGATTTCATCCGGCGGAACATCGAAGCGGGACTGCCGGTTCAAGGCCCGGAAGATCCGACCCTGCAAACGGTGAAAGTGATCAAAAAATACCGTCCCATAGCATAAAAAATCTGGATAGCCAGACGGCTATCCAGATTTTTTTCATCATCTTAATCGTCGTCTCTCATGTCCTCATCGGTTTCTTCACACGTGCAGCAAACCGTGTAATACGTGCCGACCTTCACGTCTTCAACAAAGGCGACGGTTACATCACAGCGTTGGCAGACGAGGATTCCCACGGTGCACGGCCTCCTTCCGAGCCATTTGTGTCATACTTTATTTTAAATGTGTCATACTTTATTGTCAAGTCAATAAAAAAAACGGAGGCGTTTCGCCTCCAATTTCTAGTAAACATCACAGCGCATCTGCTCTTCTCTCTTCCTGTCATACAAATTTCAATCGCTATACTGTTCATAAATCGGGATGGTCGGCAGCACAGTCCGGAAAAAGAAGGAGACTTCTTCCGCCTCTTCATCGTCGGCGATCTGGTAGACCTGCTTTAAATGCTCGATATTCGCCGCATCTTCCGCGCTGAGCAAAGATGAACGGCCAGTTTGGGTGCAGATGACCAACGGCTTGCCAAAAAACTGATGGGTCGACACAATGCAGAAATCGTAACGGGCCTTCTCGGTCAGCAATCCGACAAAACGAACCTGGCAACGTTCCGTCTCATCATACAAGCGCTCCATGGGTCTACCCCTCCTTCTTTTTCAGGATGTGCCATATTATATCACAGCTTTTTCTTTGTTGTCACAGGAAGTCACAGGAATATTTCTGAAATTTTCATGACGGCTATCCATGTTTTGCACCATTTGATAAAATGAGGCCAAGCCAACACTTCAACGGGAGTGAACAGTGGTGACCAAAGCCGCAACGTTGATCCTGAACGACGAAAATGAAGCCACCTTGCAAAACGTGAAAACCCACCTGGAACACTACATCCAAATGACACAAAAGACCGGCGAGCAATTGGATTGGGACTATGCCGCCGCCGCTTTTCCTTACACTATCGAAGACGATCCGCAACAACGGGGCCGGTGGATGGTGCTCAAAGGAAAAAATCCGAATTACCGCAAATTGATTATCAGCGTCGGTAAAAATGACCAAAACCAACCCATCGTCCAGATCATCCTGCCCGCCGGTGCCACCCACGGCGACATCGCCAAAGGAAACGAACTCACCCGCTACCTGGGTAAAAGGCTCAAAGCCGAAACCCGCCTTTTCAACGGCCGAACCATGTATTTCAATGCGTAGTCCGGCAGCGTCCACCGAAGCCGCTTTGGCTTCGGTGTTTTTTTTGCATAACTCGACGCCCTTGGTACATACTTCTAACGACATCGGCTGTATTTCACAAAGGAGGCAAACGGCATGGACGTCCTTACCCAGGTCGAATTGCACCATCTGGAAGAGTTGTTGCGCAGCGAACACGCCGCCGCCGCCAAATTCCGCATGTACGCCGACTACACCAATGATGACGGCGTCAAGAAACTGTGCGAACAACTGGCCGATCGCCATCGCGAACATTTTCTGGCGCTGATGCGGCAGTTGCCGAAATCGGATACCCGCATCCAGTAGTTCAAACCCATTCCGCATCCAAAATTGATTCCTCATCCAAACCATTCAGTAAAACTACTCGGTAAGGAAGTGATGCTATGACCCATGACCGTTCCAACACCCGCATGTCCGATCAAGACTTGCTGCAAGACTGTCTCGACACACTGAAACATTTGTCCGCTTGTTATCGCCACGCCGCCACCGAATGTGATTCTCAAGATTTGCGCGAAGTATTCTGGAACATTTTACACGACAAACTGGAATTGCAGGCGGCCACCTTCCGGTTTATGAATCAACGGGAATGGTACAAACCGAACCGCGCACCGCAGGAAGAGGTGGAACAACTTTACCGCCATTTTGAACCGCAATATCAGGCCATCCTGTCTTTTTACCAATAAGACAGGCTTTCCCGCCCCACCGTCCCGGTGGGTTTCTTCATTTTCCATTGCACTTTTTGGCCCCATGACCTATATTAATGAAAAAAGGAATATCGAACATATATTCGCTTTCGAGAGGACGGACCCGGTGATGATCGACTACCGTACCTTACCCAAGCATCAAGTGCTTTGCCTCGACATGAAATCTTTCTTTGCCAGTTGCGAGTGTGTTCGGCGCGGTTTCGATCCGGAAAAAACGTATCTGGCCGTCGTCGGCGATCTTCAACGGAGCGGCAGCGTCGTCCTGGCCGCCACGCCCCTGCTCAAGCAAACGTACGGCATCCGCACCGGCAAGCGCCTGTTCGATATCCCCCGTCTTCCTTTCATTCACATCGTTCCGCCCAGCATGCGCCATTATGTGCAGCAGTCCATGGAAGTGACCCGGCTGTTGCGCCGGTTTGTCCCCCCAGAAGCCATTCACCCTTACAGCATCGACGAATGGTGGATCTGCGTCGACGGCATGGAAAAACTGCTGGGGGACGCCTGGACCATCGCCCAGCGCATCCGCACCGCCATTTATCAAGAATTCGGCCTGCCGTCCAGCATCGGCATCGGGCCCAACAAGTTTGTGGCCAAAGTCATTTTGGACATCGAAGGAAAACGGACCGGCATCGCGTCCTGTTCCTACGAAGAAGTGCCGAAAAAACTGTGGCCGCAACCGGTGCAAAACATTTGGGGCATTGGTCCCCGGCTGGCCAAACATTTGCAACAGATGGGCATTCGGACGTTGGGCCATCTGGCCCACACGCCCCGGGACCTTTTAACCAAAAAATTCGGCGTGATGGGTCATCAACTGTATTATCACGCCTGGGGCGTCGATCTGTCGTCGGTGACCGACGCCGGTATGCCGGAAGTGCCCAAAAGTTTCGGACACGGCATCACGTTGTTGCGGGACTACCGAGACCCGGAAGAGATCCGGACCATCATTTTGGAGTTGTCCGAAGAAGTGGCGCGGCGGGCCCGGGCCGCCCGCATGGCGGGCCGCACCGTACACCTGGGGATTGGCTACAGCAAGACCGAAAAACACCCCGGCTTCCACTGTTCCCGGACCATGGAACAACCGACCAACGTGACCATGGACCTGTATCACACATGTCTCCAGTTGTTTCAGGAACATTACACCGGAGAAACCGTGCGGCGCGTTTCCGTCACCTTGAGCCAACTTTCGCCCGATGAATCGATGCAGCTGGACTTGTTTGAAGATGTGCTCAAAAAACGCACCCTCGGCTACGTCATGGACGACATCCGCCGCAAATACGGCTCCACCGCCTTGCTCCGCGCCCGCAGCTACACCTCCGGCGGCGTCATGCGGGAGAGGGCCAAAAAAATCGGCGGTCATTGGGCATGAACCGCCAAAAAAAGCACCGTTTCGTTTGGAAACGGTGCTTGTTTATTTTCATCGGCTGACCATTTTTTGCTTTTGGCTTACGACGGCACTTCCACCGGATTGGAGCGGGTGATGGGATAAAACCGTCCTCCCAACATCCGCACGCCCAAATCCACACAATACGTTCTGCCGCGTTCTATGCCAAAGATGATCCACTGGCCTGATTCTTGGTTAATGCCGTAATCGACATAGGAATCCAGCCCATCGTCCTTTACTTCCCGTTCGGTCACGTCATACAAACGCAAAGCAAAGGGCAAATCCGACCACGGTATGTTGAACATCTCTTCCAACCGCTTTTTCCAACTGGGATGGATGTCCCAAGTGGCCACCAGCGAATTGGGTTGCCGGAACAACATGCGTATCGCCGGCTCGTCAACAGACCGCTTGTCGGCTGGTTTCACCTTCATTCAGCATCCAAACTCCTTTTAAGTGATAGTGTCAATGTCATCATACCACAAAAATTATTTTTTGAAAAGTCAAATCCACTGTCATTCTTCCTTGGCGCTGGCAAAAATCATGATGTATTTCACCAGCTCCAACAGCGCCACCAGCGTGCTGGCCACGTACGTCAAGGCTGCTGCCCCCAACACTTTCTGGACACCGGGCATTTCATCCTGCCGCAAAAATCCCATTTCCACCAACTTCCGACCCGCCCGGGCACTGGCATTAAATTCCACCGGCAACGTCACCACTTGGAAAGCCACCGCCGCCGAGAAGAAAAGAATACCCAGCCCAATCAGCCCGGACAAGTTGAACACGAAGCCGGCGATCAGCAAAAAGGGGGCCAACGACGAACCGAAGTTGGCGATGGGAAAAATCCGGTGACGCAACACGAGCATCGGATAAGACACTTTATGTTGAATGGCGTGACCGGTCTCATGGGCTGCCACCGACAAAGCGGCAATGGAATTGCCGTAAAACACTTCTTCCGACAACCGCACTTTGCGGGCAATGGGGTCATAATGGTCCGACAGCATGCCCGCGCGGGACAATTCCACATCTACGTGGTACAGCCCTTCCGAATCGAGAATACGCCGGGCCACTTCGGCTCCCGTCAAACCGCAGGAAGAGCGGACTTGCGACCAACGGTTGAAATTGCCTTTCACTTTGAACTGGGCCCACAGGGCAATGCCGAAAGCGATAAAAATGAGAAAATCCATGGGATGAAATAAAATCATGCCTCGCTATCTCCCTCCTGGACTTGCTCCGCAAAAATGCTCGATGTTTTAAGCATGAATTTCCCCCGTATTAATCATTATATATAAAGAACGTCAATCATACACGGATGAAAGACAAACAAAATCCCTTGAAAGGAGGGAAAAACATGCAAAAAAAACCGACACAGCCCGCGATACAACATCCTGTCCGCCAATCTCCCCCCCGTATTGCGCCAGGAATGGAAGATGACGCCCTGGAACAGGCAGCGGACAAAGAAGAAATCATGCGGCATGAATTCACGCCGGTGACCAAACTCGTGCTCGACCGACTGACCGAAAGGTAAACTCAAACGGTTCCGCTGTCGTATCCGTTCATATAAAATAGATCAGAGATAGAAAGGCATTTAAACAGAAACCGGCGGGAGGGCCCTTGATTGCTTCAAGATACCGTGGATTTTCTCAAACATTTTGGCGCCTGGGGATTGTTTATCCATGCATTCATCGATGCCATCATCTTCCCGATTCCAGCGTTTTTTCTCCAAGTGTCCCTCAGTCTCATCCATCCTTCCTCGGCCTTGTGGCTGGCCACGGTCGGATTTGCGGGCTGTTTATTAGGCACTCCATTTGGCTACCTCATCGGCAAGTTTTTGGGCAGAGCGGTGTTGGACCGTTGGTTGAAAAAAGAATGGATTGAATCCGCTTCCCAAATGTTTCGGCGCAACGGCGAGCTGGCCATCCTGGTCGGAGCGTTTACACCGATTCCTTTCAAGGTATTTACGATCTTGTCCGGCTGCCTGAACTATTCCTTCTGGAAACTGTTCAGCTATGCCGCTTTGGGACGGGCCGCCAAGTTTTACGCCGTCGGCGCCCTCTTTTACATGTACGGCCGCGCCGCCGAAACCATGATCAACGAGTACTTAAACTACGTCTTCCTTGGTATCGCGGCGGTACTGACGGCGGTGATTTTGTTCTTCAAAAAAAGACGGCAAAAAAAGAAAACCCAACTGTCCAAAATCCCCGAAGCAGAACAAACATTTTAGCGGCAGCGCCATGGGCTGCCGCTTTTTTCACGTCTCTTAATAGGCCGTCCAACCGGCATCGGCCGTAATGAAGGCGCCGTTGACAAAGGACGCTTCGTCTGAAGCCAAAAACATCGCCACAGCGGCAATTTCTTCCGGTTCACCGTTAATTCCCTGTTTCCCTATTAGGGCAACATCATGCGAAAAGCCAAAAGAAAACCGTGACAAAAATTCCACCCTAGAATCAAACAGAACATTACGGTCAACAATAAGAACACGTGGTCATTTTCACACGAATTTTGGCGTTCCGACCAGTCTTTGTAAAATCGGTCACGATTTTGAAACCTTTTCATCGGCCATGAAAGGTTGACACCAGCCGTCCAAATGAATTATATTAATTACGTCATTTAAATTATTCTAATCTACTACATCACAACAAAAGTGGTAGAAAACAGGAGGAGGAAACGAAACATGTCACTAGTCGGCACCGAAGTCAAACCGTTCAAGGCGATGGCCTACCACAACGGCCAGTTCATCGAAGTGACGGAGCAAGACTTCAAAGGCAAATGGACCGTGGTCTGCTTCTATCCGGCCGATTTCACCTTCGTCTGCCCGACGGAATTGGAAGACCTGCAAAACCACTATGAAGAGCTGAAAGCGTTGGGCGTCGAAGTGTATTCCGTCTCCACGGACACCCATTACACCCATAAGGCTTGGCACGACACGTCGGAAGCCATCCGCAAAATCCAATACCCGATGATCGGCGACCCGAACCACGTGCTGTCCCGCAACTTCGAAGTGCTGGACGAAGCGACGGGGCTGGCCCAACGGGGCACCTTCGTCATCGACCCGGACGGCATCATCCAGCTGGTGGAAATCAACGCCGAAGGGATCGGCCGGGACGCCAGCACGCTGATCCGGAAAATCAAAGCGGCCCAATACGTTCGCAACCATCCCGGCGAAGTGTGCCCGGCCAAATGGCAAGAAGGGGATGCGACCTTGAAGCCGAGCATCGACCTGGTCGGGAAAATTTAAGGAACGGCCAACAGCGCCGTCACCTTTCGGACAGCCTTTCCCACGGGGCCACGCCCCGCGGGAAAGGCTGTTTTACGAAATTACGAACCATCGGGAGGAACGGGCATGGTACTCGATCAAGAAACGAAAAACCAACTGCGGCAATATCTCGATCTGCTGGAAGGCGACATCGTCCTGAAGGTGTGCGCCGGCGAGGACGAACTGTCGCAAAAAATGCGGCAACTGGTGCAAGAAGTGGCGGAAATGTCGCCAAAAATCAAAGTGGAAGAGGCGGCGCTGGAACGCGTCCCCAGTTTCAGCGTCAACCGTCCCGGCGAAGACACCGGCGTCGTCTTCTCCGGCCTGCCGCTGGGCCATGAATTCAGCTCTTTCATCCTGGCCATGCTGCAAGTGAGCGGCCGGCCGCCGAAGGTGGACCCGTCGGCCATCGAACGGATCAAAAACCTGAAGGGCGAGTACCGCTTCGAAACCTTCGTCAGCCTCAGCTGCCACAACTGCCCCGACGTCGTTCAGGCGCTGAACATCATGAGCGTCCTCAACCCCAACATCCGGCACACCATGATCGACGGCGCCGCCTTCAAGGAAGAGGCGGAACGGCGAAACGTGCTGGCCGTGCCCACCGTCTTCCTGAACGGGGAACTTTTCGCCAGCGGCCGCATGTCGCTGGAAGACATTTTGTCCAAATTGGGCAGTGAAGCCGATCCGAGTGAACTGAACAACAAAGAGCCGTTTGATGTATTGGTCATCGGCGGCGGACCGTCCGGCGCCAGCGCGGCCATTTACGCCGCCCGCAAAGGCATCCGCACCGGGATCGTCGCCGAACGGTTTGGCGGGCAAATTCTGGACACGCTGACGATTGAAAACTTCATCAGCGTCAAACAGACCGAAGGGCCGAAGCTGGCGGCTGCACTGGAAGAACACGTCCGCAACTATGACATCGACATTATGTATCCGTACCGCGCCAAGCGGCTGGAAAAGAAAGATCTCATTGAAGTCGAACTGGAAAACGGCGCCGTGCTGAAGAGCAAGGCCGTCATCATCTGCACCGGTGCCCGCTGGCGGGAACTGGGCGTGCCCGGGGAAGCCGAATTCAAGAACAAAGGCGTGGCCTACTGCCCCCACTGCGACGGTCCCCTCTTTGAAGGCAAAGACGTGGCCGTCATCGGCGGCGGCAACTCCGGGGTCGAAGCAGCCATCGACTTGGCCGGTATCGCCCGCCATGTGACAGTGTTGGAATTTATGCCCGAACTGAAAGCCGACGCCATTCTCCAAGAACGGCTGTACAGTTTGAAAAACGTCACGGTATTGAAAAACGTCGCCACCAAATCCATCAACGGCACCGAACGCGTAGAAAGCCTCACGTATGTTGATCGGGCCACCAACGAAGAAAAAGAATTGAAAGTTGACGGCGTCTTCGTTCAAATCGGGCTCGTTCCGAATACGGAATGGTTGGAAGGCACCGTAGAGCGGAACCGTTTCGGCGAAATTATTGTCGACAAACGGGGTGCCACCAACGTCCCGGGCGTCTTTGCGGCCGGCGACTGCACCGATTCGGCCTATAAGCAAATTATCATTTCCATGGGCAGCGGCGCCACGGCCGC
This sequence comes from Bacillota bacterium, assembly GCA_017577895.1. Lineage (GTDB taxonomy): Bacteria > Bacillota > Bacilli > ZCTH02-B2 > ZCTH02-B2 > Bacillus_BB. The sequence continues at coordinate 6,592 of PKQY01000021.1, read as the reverse complement.
CTTGGGCGCCTTCGACTACCTGATCCGGAATTAAAGCTTGGCCGCAATGCGATAAACCCGGCTTGTGGACGGATTCCCGTCCGCAAGCCTTTTTCTTTCCCGCCGGTGACAACGGGAAAAAAAACCGCTACAATAAATGTTTAAGAAAACAACGATGAAAAGTAGGAATTATGGCGATGAACTCGAACGTTTCAGGTCTCCCGCCAAAAACGAATGCAAAGGACTGAACGTGTTCAAAAGCGAGGTGCACCATGACCGGTCTGGAAGGTAAAAAAGTGGCCTTGGCCGCCTCCCGAAAGATCGATGAAATGTGCGAACTGATCCGTAAAAAGGGCGGCATCCCCGTCGTCCATTCCATTCAGAGCACCGTCATCTTGGACGCCGCTCAGGTCCTCCCCGATCTCCGGTGGCTGGCGGAAGGGCCGGTGGATTGGGTCATCTTGACCACCGGCATCGGGACGCAAGCCTTGCTGGACCAGGCCCGGCAACACGGCCTATTTGAAAAAGTGCTGGCGGCGTTGCGTTCGGCCCGCATCGCCGCCCGCGGCTACAAGACCGTCAACGTCTTGAAGCAATACGAGCTGACGCCTGACGTGCGGGATGAAGACGGAACGGTGGAAAACCTGATCCGCAACCTCAGCCCCTTTTCCTTCAGCGGCCGGCGCGTCGCCGTGCAACTGTACGGGGAAAAAATTCCCCATTTGGAAGCATTTTTGCAAGAACAAGGGGCGCTTTACAAAGAAATTCTTCCGTATAAACATTTGCCTCCGGCGGAAGACACCGTGCTTTCCCTCATAGAAGCGATTTGCCAAAGGCAAGTGGACGCCGTCGCTTTCACCAGCGCCATTCAAGTCCGCAATTTGTTCGAAGCGGCGCAAAAACACCGGTTAACGCAACAGTTGCAAGAAGCCTTCTCCCGAGACGTCGCCGCCGCCGCCGTCGGCTCGGTGACCGCCAAAACGCTGTTCGACAACGGCGTCGAACGGGTGGTTCGGCCGGAGCGGGAACGGATGGGCGCCATGATCATGGCTTTGGACAAGTATTACCGCGATCATCCCTTCTAAACGGTTCGTCAACAAAGCCTCGCTGCGACAACAGCGAGGCTTTGCGGCGATTGGCCGCATGGATCATTCTTTCTTTTGCCCTTTGTCTTTCATCATCGTCGCCAAGGCGCCGGCGGAAGCCAGCACGTCCGCCGCGCTGGCCGGCACAAACACGGTGTTGGACTCACCTTCGGCCAATTTTTCCAACGCTTCAAACGAGCGATAAGCCAACACGTTCGGGTCCAGTCCGGCTTCCACCAAACGTTGAATCCGTTCTTTTTCTGCTTCGGCCACCAAGCGGATCGCCTCGGCCCGGCCCTTCGCCTCCAGTTCCTGCGCCACCCGAATCCCCTCGGCTTCGCGGATGCGGGCCTCTTTTTCCCCTTCCGCCCGAAGGATGGCGCTTTGTTTTTCCCCTTCGGCCTGCAAAATGGCGCTCTGCTTTTGTCCTTCGGCTTCCAAAACGGCCGCCCGTTTTCTCCGCTCCGCCGTCATTTGCAGGTTCATGGCCTGCCGGATGTCCTCGGGCGGCTCAATGTCCAAAATTTCCACCCGTTCGATCCGGATTCCCCAATTGGCCGTCGCGTCGTCCAAAGCCGTCCGGATGTCGGCGGCGATTTTTTCCCGTCCGTCCAACGTTTCGTCCAAAACCATTTTCCCGATGCTTTGCCGCATGGCCGACTTGCAAATGTTCGAAATGGCGTCATACAAAGAGGCGACGCTGTACGTGGCCTGTTTGGCGTCCGTGACCTGATAGAACACCGTGGAGTCAATGGTCACGCCGACGTTGTCTTTGGTGATGACGTTTTGCGGTTCAATGTCGATTTGCAGCAGGCGTAAATCGACCTTGGCGCGGACACGCTCAATGACGGGCCACACCAGGCGAACGCCGGCGTCCAACGTCCGGTCGAACTTGCCCAGCCTTTCGACGACGTACACTTGCTGTTGGGGAATAAACTTGATCCCTAAAACGACATAAACGATTGCAACGATCAACAACACAAGGGCGACAAATTCCAACGAATATCCCTCCCATCATGATTGGACCGAAAATGCTCAGTCCTCTTCCTTGACCGGCACAACGGTCACCGTTAAACCGTTGACGGCCTTAACCACTACGTCCGTCCCTTCGGCAATCGTCTCGCTCTCTTCGGATACGGCCGTCCATTCGCCGTGGCCCACAATCTTGACGACCCCCGAAGCGTTGGGATGAATGGGCGCGACGACAATTCCCTTTTTCCCTGCCAGATCGTATTTGTCTTCTTTATATCCTGGACTTTTATGGGCGAATTTCTTCGCAAATTTGGGGGTGGCCAAGCACAGGATCAGAACAATCGCCGCGGCCACAATGAGCTGCAGCCAAATGTTGTCCGGAAAAATGGAGCTGATGACCGCAGTTGCCATCGCGCCGAGACCGAACCATAAAAAATATAACGTCCCGGTAAACAATTCAACCATGACCATGATAAGGCCGAGCACCAACCAAAATATCCACAGGTCCACGTTCCCACCCCCGATCCACGACAATATTCGGCAGCATTCTTTATCATTATACATGTAAATTTCACACATAAGCTCAAATTCCCGAAAAAACAGACGCCAAATTCTGGCGGGGTTTTCACTCCCCTTCAAAGACAAATTCTCGAATCGTTGCGAGCTTTCATCATATACGTCCGGCGCAGGAAAACCCGCCACTTGCGCCCGAACGGCAGTTATCCTTTACAAACGTACTATTGGCAAAACAATCTCGCAAGATGGGGAATTCTTTAAAAAAAAGCGCCAGGGTATTAGACCTTGGCTTTGGAAAATGGAATGAAGCCAGTTTCCTTTGAAATGTCAATACATTTTAGACGGCTAGATCGATTTCCTTTTCCTTTTTCCATCGCCAGGCGACCAGTGCGATGGCAACGGCGATCAGGGCCACATAACAGGCTGGCAGAAAATAAGGCGGCCGTCCGATTTCTGTCAAGGCATTCATCAGGTGCTTCCATGCAAGCCAAAACAGGACAAAGGAAATCGGCACCTGCACACCGATGAGCGTAAGGGTGTTGGTCGCAAGGCGGGAAATCCAGGCGGTCAAACAGGCGACAACCAGACCGAGAAGATAAATGGCAATTACCGTTAATGCGATGTATTGCCCAAAGGTCCAGTTATACCAAAACGTCCAGTCGTTGAAGGCAGAGTTGATTTCGGCTGACAAAAACGGACCGACTTGATCCAGGGGATACACGACAAAAAAAGCAGCCAACTGTAACGTAATGATGAGGGCAGCAGCCAGGAGGCCCGCCACCAGCTTTTTGCCGAATATCCGCCGTCCCGTTTTGGAAGAATATTGCAGATACACGACCAGGTTTGACCGATCGCGCAGGTATAAGGGGGAAATCATAAAGACGATGCTAAGCAAGGTCAGGATGGACACGTGCCTGATCAAATCGTTGTAATTTTCCAAGATCAAAAAAGGAAAAATCGCGTCGATGTGTCCACGGTTGATCACTTCTTGAAGGCGTTGTTCCTGCTGATGACTGACGTCCTCGTAGCGGCCTCGTATCCAATCTTCTTTGTTTTCATAGCGATCGATGAAATATTCCCGCGCTTGCAATTCCCAAAACAGATCCAGGTTTTCTTCGAACATGATCTTACTGTAAAGCTGCGCCAATGTATCATTGCTCATATCCATATTTCGAAACGCCTCGTATGTCGTGATTCCGGCTGCGGCAAATTCCGGCCTTGATTGGAGAAAGCGATTCGCTTCCTTGACCTGTTGCTGATACACCTCTTGAAAGTGCGAAAATTCTTTTTCATCCATCCGGCTTCCGTAATCTTTCACCATTTCGATGCTGACCCGATAAAGATCCAAGGCCGGTCTGCCGTTGGGAAAATGGTCAATGTAAAATTTGATGAACAAAACATAGTAAATGAAGCTTAGTGCCAACAACAGCAATACCGCTTTGAGATGAAAGATCTTTTTCATTTCATGGAAAATGATTCGCAACGCTGACACCTTCTTTCAGTGAATGTCCTGCTTCCGGAAACGATACATGCATGCCTGGCTCAGGCTGGTTAACAACGCTGACCAGACGAGAACCGTGACCGTTTCATACCCTTTAAAGGCGGTAAAGGGGTTCAAACCGCCGGTAAACCAAAGGAAGGGATTGAGGATCAAGACAAAAGGCGTGTAGTGAGCCAGAAAAATCATGTTGCTGTCGGTTGATATCCACCCTGGCAATCCGACAAAAATCCCAAAGAGAGCGATAAAGGAAAAAAAGGCCAGGTAACTGTTCCGAATCCATGCGGAAAGGACAAAAGTCAAAGAGGAAAACAACAACCCGCATGCGTACATCAGGACAACCGCGCACATCAGATAGGCATCAAACGTCATATTCCACCATGAAATATAGGGAAGTTCGTCTTCCATATTGAAATAACTGCTGATTGGGACTTTCATCAGGCCGGAATAGGGAAATGTGGCAAAGTATACCGCCAAGGTTCCCACGACAATCACTGTCGTCACGATCGCAGTAGCCGTCAGGGAGGCAAGCAGCTTGTCAAGCGCCAGCTTCCTACCTCTTTTGGTGGAATAGGCGACCAAATGGGTTTGACGCTCAAACTCATAGTTGCAAAGATAACCCGTGATCAACACGGACAAGACTGTCATCTCAAAAATCATTCTGCGGAACAAGTCCTCAAACAACAGGGAGTGCATCTCAAAGATTTTTCCGGGAAAAAACAGATGTTTGTGTTCCCCGTTCGCCACCAATTGTTCCAAGCGCTTTTGCAGTTTCGCATAAGCTGCCCTGACAGTATCGGCCGCTTTCCCTCCAAGACCGTACTTGGCGATTTCCTCTTCGGCCTTCCGCGACAAATCAATGCCCCTGTATACCTCATCCGCCTCTTGCATCATTTTGTAGATGATTTCCACGACGAGCAGTCTGAAGAAGGAATCCAACTCCTCCTTGCCATATTCAGAACTTTTTTCCAGGTACGCCGTCCGTGTGTTCTCGTCAAGCCATTCCGGATGCTCCTCAAAAAAGGAGGCGGCATCAACGTACGTTTTTTCCGATTTGGCCCTGGTAATCTCGTTCATTTTATCTAATTGTTCCTTGTAGTAGGCTTGAAAATCCGCCTGCATATCCTCTGTCATCTCATGGCCGAAGCGCTGGACCAATTGATTTATGATGGCCAGCTCATCCCGGATATGCGCACGTTCGATGATCGGCAACACGTTAAACGCGAGAAACAGCAGGAGCAGCGTATGGATGATCGGAGAGGAAATCACTTTCCGCAACTCAAATCCTTTGACGCTCATTTGCCTCAAGCTCCCGCTGTTGCGCTTGGTCGTGGTAAACGTACAAGAACACATCCTCCAAAGTTGGGCTTACAGCCCGCCATGCAGGATCGGCTCCCGCTTTGCAAACAAACCTCACTTTCAATCGACCTTCGACCTGTTTTGTCGTCAGCATTAAAACGCTTTGGCGAAAGGCGTCGGCGGATTGATAATCAATGATCGTTTCATAAACCATCCCCTCAAGCGTTTGACAAATTTTTTCGATACTGCCTTTATAAAACACTTCTTTGTTCTTGAGCATAATGATTTCGTTGGCAATGGACTCTACATCTGACACAATGTGGGTCGAAAGCACCACGATACGATCCTTCGCAAGACTGCTCAATAGGTTACGAAAACGGACCCTTTCCTTTGGATCCAGGCCCGCTGTCGGCTCATCCAAGATCAGGATGCTGGGATCGTTGAGCATGGCTTGGGCAATGCCGACCCGTTGGATCATGCCTCCTGAAAACTTTCGCATTTTTTTATCCATCACGTCCTCAAGCCCCACCAGCGCCAACAGCTCCTCGACCCGCCGGACGGCCACTTTTTTGTCCAGTCCTTTTAAAGCGGCCAAATACATCAGGTACTGCCTAGGGCTATAGTTTCTGTAATAGCCGAACTGTTGCGGAAGATAGCCCAGCCGTTCGCGGTATTTCTCATCGAGCTTGAAGATATCTTTGCCTTCGTAGAGAATCTCGCCGCTTGTAGGAAAAAGCAAAGTGGTCAGCATTTTGATAAGGGTCGTTTTTCCAGCGCCATTTGGGGCCAGAAGTCCGTATACACCGTTGGTAAATTCCAGGTTAATGTTTTTCAAAGCGCAAAAATTGCCGAAGTATTTGCTGACATTATAAACGGCAAGCATTGTCCGTCACTCCTTCGTTATTTTTCAGGCGAATCAACTTTTTAATGTTTTGCAGATACCACCACAAGCAGATCAGAGTTAACGCCACATAGACATAGATGGGAACCTTTTTTAACAACATATGGTAAAAATCTCCATGAAAACCTGCCAACATCAGGTTGATCACCAGCCAACCCGAAACCAACTTGTACCAATGCGTCCGCAGCCGGACAAAGGCATACATAAAGGAGGCTGAAAACAGGAATAACGAAGTGACGGAAATCATCCAGGCGGTCGGAAAGTGGATTTGCTTGTCCACAATAGCCATGCAGCCGATCCAGAGGGTGTCTGCCGCGATGCTCAACAGGCTGAATAGGAGCA
>PKQY01000020.1 GCA_017577895.1 Bacillota bacterium | reverse complement strand
GGCCACCACACCCACCGGCTGCCGAATGACAAACAACCGTTTTTCGCGGACGGACGCCGGAATCGTCTCACCGTAAATGCGTTTGCCTTCCTCGGCATACCAGGTCAAAAAGCCGGCGGCGTATTTGACCTCTCCACAAGCTTCCGTGTAGGCTTTACCCATTTCCATGCTCATAATTTGGGCCAACTCATGCTCATGCTCCAACATCAAATCTCTCAGGCGCAAAATGTATTCGGCCCGCTCATACGCCGTCATAGCCGCCCACTCAGGAAACGCTTTTTCTGCCGCCTTAATGGCCAGCTCGGCTTCGGACTTGCCTCCATAAGGCACTTCCGCCAGCACTTCCAGAGTAGAAGGATTGATCAATTTGAACGTTTTTCCCGATTGGGCCGCGAGCCACTCCCCATTAACAAACAGTTGAACTTGGTTGAGATTGACGAGACGAAATTGTTGCATGATATCTCCCCCTCTTCGGTTTTGCAAATACTGATGTCGATTGACACTCTTAATTAAAAATGTTCAGTACAGGCTTCAACACTTTCTTGTTTAATCCGGCTTCAAACGCCTGGGACGCATCGAACAGAGAGAATTCGCTCCCAACCGCCTCCATTTGTGTCTGATAAAGGGTGAGCAAGCTGCCCGCCGCCCTCCTCACTCCTCATATCCATTCCAAAAAAGCAAATTAGCAAAATCGATGCCAACTAGCCGAACACACAGACATGTTAAAAATGATGTAGTATTTGTAAGCCCTTACTACTTTCTTCCAAACTTTTGTTTAGCGGAAACAGTGTTTAATCATTTCACATTGGTGTTGAGAGTGTGTAATCTTTACACAAAAAGGCATAAAAAAAAGCTCTCCCGTGTGAACACCACGAGAGAGCTTGCACAGACGTCAACGTTGACGACGTAGACATCAGCGTAAAAGAAATCCTTTGCTCGCCAAAAAGTCGCGCATGTGCAGCCGCCGTTCTTCGCTGAAATACGCGGCGACCGTTTCGGTCCAGTTCGTCTGCTTCCGGTTGGCCGAACGTTGGTTGTAATAACGGGCCATCACGTCGTCATACTGATCCAGTAATTCCGGATATTTGGTTTCGTCATAGCGGTTTTCGTGCAACACCGCTTCCAACATCAGGCGCGGCTTGACCTCATGTTGTTCATCGGGAACCCCGATGGTCATCCCGAACAGCGGGAACGTCTTATCCGGCAAATTCACCAAGCGGCTGATTTCCGCCGGATTGTTCCGGACACCGCCAATGTAACAAATGCCGTAACCCATTGATTCGGCCGCCAAGGCGAGATTTTGAGCCACCAAGGCCGTGTCGACCACCGCCACTAACAAGCTTTCCACCGTGTCGTGCCGAATCGGGGTCCCGTGTTTTTGGCAAGCGTATTCCAACCGTTTCAAATCGGCACAAAACAGCAAAAAGACCGGCGCCGTCAAAATTTGTTGCGGGTTCTTGCTTAATTCGGCGATCTCTTGTTTCATTTGGACATCGGTCACGTGTACGATGGAATAGGCTTGCAAAAAATTGGATGACGCCGCATGCTGGGCCGCGCGGATCATCTGGTGCAACGTTTCTTCCGGGATCGGTTCATCTTTGTACTTCCGGACGGTGTAATGGCGCGTCATCAGCTCGCTCAGCCAATTCCACGGTTGTTGCATCCGCTTCATCTCCTATGCACAAATTTTGGTCAGCGATTCCGTTGCATGCACGACAAAAAGATAATATCACCCTGCTTCTAGAGCGATCAACATTTTGGATAATTAACACAAGATGAAACAAAAAAACGCGTCTGGAACTCACGACGCGTCGCTGACATTACGGCATCAATTCCCGTATCGTCCGGGAGCCGTGCCCGTCAAAATAATGGCGCAACAACTCTTCTTCGCGGATCAGATTCCCTGGCGGATGGACGAACAGGTGATACCGCTCCCGGTACATCCGCTCCAGGCCCTGGCGGATCGACCAATCGGCCACCACCGGCAACATCAACGGGCGAAAACGGCGGGACAATTCGGGATGCCGCTGGCGGTGCAACAAAAACCGCAGAAAGCGGTACGGAATTTGCCGCCATTCCTGGACGTTGTGGAAGCCTAAAAAGGCGGCAATCAACAACAAGTTGAGATGAACGGTACCGGTCTGCCAGCCGAGCAAGGCAAAGCCGCCCAAACAGACCGCGCCGGCCAAGCCAGCCCACACGCTCTGTCGCAGCGACTGTAAATACGGCCAAACACAGGCGGCCAACACGTGCAAAAGGCGCCCCCCGTCCAGCGGTGGAAAAGGGAGCAGATTAAAACCGGCGATGATGAGATTAACCGTGACGAAATAATCGACCCAAGGGGGCGGCCACCAGCCCAGTTGGCCAAACAAATACGAAAACGGGATCATGGCCACATTGGTCAACGGCCCGGCCAAAATGACACACACTTCCTGCCGCCATGATTCCGGCGCATCATCAAACCGCGCCACCCCGCCAAAAGGCAACAGCTCGATTTCCCGGATCTTCCAGCCGAAACTTTTGGCCATGGAAACATGGCCCCATTCATGAATGAAGACAATCCCGAACAACGTCAAAATTTCTAGAAAACGCCCCGTCACGACGGCACCGAACAAAAGAAGCCAGAACAGCAAGTGCACCCGACACTCAACCCGTCCTAAAACGACTTGCGGCAACTTCCCTCGGTCAGCGCGGGGCCAACGAAGCCGATTCATGGACGATTGCACCTGTGCCACGGCGATTTATTCCGCCGGCGGCAACACCGCCACCGGATCGACGAACGCATCCCGTTGTCGCAACGCCAAAAACCACTCGCCGTCGGGGCCGGTCCGCCCAATCGGATCCCCGGCGTACACCCAATCTTCCTTGGATACGTAGACTTCTTGCAAGCGGGCATACCACGTCTGGTTCCCCTGGGGATGTTGGATGACCACCGTCAGTCCCAAGGTGGGACGTTCGCCGACATCGATGACCCAACCGGTGCCGACGGCGTGCACTTCTCCGGCCCCGTCCGCCGCCAGGCGCACGCCTTGATGTTGCGCCGAAAAAGGCTGAACCACACGTCCGTTGGGCGGCTGCCATTCGACGCTAGAGGTGCGGGATGAAGCGCTGAACCATTGGGAAGCAAAGGCAGGGAGCAATGCGGAAGAACCGTCAAATTGCCGTTCATACCACGCTTGAACCGCGGCAAAGTCAAAGTCGCGGGTCACCGCCTCCGACACCCAATATTGAACCGTGGCCATTCGGGGGTGGGTGCTTGTTTCGATGAGCCAGACGGCCGCCACCAAGGCCAACGAAAACAGCCCTTGCAACACCCATTTTCGCGCGCGTGACGGACCGCCCGAAGGTTGACTTCGCCAATTATTCCAACGGGCATCGAAAGGTTCGTCTTTCTCCGCCTCCGACAACAGTCGACCTGCCGCGTAAACGTCGCTCTCCCATGTTCCCCACTGTTTTTCCGTCTCCCCATGCTCCTGCGGCCACGTCGGTGTGGAACGGAAGAGCTCACGCATTCGACGATGGCGGCGCCGTTTGAACGCCATGCGCTTCCGGCGCAGTGAAGAGGTTCTCCGAATGTTCACCGTTTCCCCCACCTTTTTTCAACCAGACAAGCGTTATTACACGTGTATGAGAAACGCCAGCGGTTTATGTGCACAAAAAAACGCGTCCCGTTGGAACGCGCCGTAACTCGTTGGGTTCAAAACATCAGTTTTTTGCGCCGCATGCCGATGTTCAAGACGAGCCCCAAGGCGATAAAATTGGTCAGCAAGGAACTTCCGCCGTAACTGATAAACGGCAACGGGATACCGGTAATGGGCATCAATTGAATCGTCATGCCGACGTTTTCCAAAATATGAAAAATCCACATGCCGACGATGCCCATAATGACGTAGACGCCAAAACTGTCTTTGGCCTCGGCGGCAATGAGGAACAGCCGGTACAACAGCACGAAAAACAACAACAAGAGCAGACTGGCGCCCACAAAGCCGTGCTCTTCCGCAATGACCGTAAACACGAAGTCCGAATGCACTTCCGGAACCCATTGATACTTTCCTTGTGTCCCTTGAAACAGACCTTTTCCCGTCAGCTGCCCGGAACCGACGGCGATCAGCGACTGTTCCATCTGATAACGCAAATCGGCCGTCACCGCTTCCGGGTTGATAAACGAGATGAGCCGGTTCCATTGGTGGGGCTTGATCAATTTGAAAAACAAATCCCGATCCCAGTAGTAGATACCCGCCAAAGATGCGACCAAAAGGGCAAGGAGCAACAACAAGATCAAAACATGCTGCCAACGAATTTTGGCAGCGATGAGCATAAAGCCGGTTATGGAAATCAAGACAAGCGCCGTCCCTAAGTCAGGTTGCTGCAAAATGAGGACCAAGGGAACGGCCAGCAACAAAAAAGGGACCAACAAGTCTTGCAGGCGGTCCAAGCCTTGGCCTTTTTCTTCCCGCATACTGAAATACCACGCCAGCATGAGGATATAAAAGATCTTCATCAATTCCGCCGGCTGAAATTGAATGCCGCCTGGAAGTGCGTACCAGGAAAGGGCTCCCTTTTTCTCGACGCCCAAGACGTGCAGGCCGGCCAGCAACAACAGACCGACGATATAAAAAGCCGGTGCCATGAGACGAAAAAAACTGTAATCGATAAACAGCATCACCGCCATCACGAAAAAGCCGATGCCGTACCAAATCATTTGCCTCTGGGCATACCCGGCCCCCGGAGCGGCCCCGGCGATCCCGACGTAACTGAAGACGGCCAGTCCGAGCACGATGAGGATGATGTACAGATCCAATTCTTTGAAATACTTGAGTTGCTGGCGCACCCTTCCAGCCCCCTTCCCGTCGGCCAGCATCATCGACGGCGGAACAATTGCCAAAACCGCTGGAACATGGTCGGTTCATCGTCAAACTTCATCAATGGCACACTTTCCCCCATAATCCGCCGGCTGATGTTCCGAAACGCAATGGCTGCTTTCGATTGCGGATTGATGACGGTCGGTTCGCCGTGATGGGATGACTTGATGACCATTTCATCATCGGGGATGACGCCCAACAAGTCAATGGACAAAACTTGGATCATCTCTTCCAAGTCCATCGTATCCCCTTGCCGGGCCATTTTGGGACGGTAGCGGTTCACCACCAGACGGGGAGAAATTTTTTTCTCCGCTTCCAACAGTCCAATGACCCGGTCGGCGTCGCGGACCGAGGCCACTTCCGGCACGCTGATGACGATGGCGTGATCGGCCCCTTCCACGGCCGTCCGAAAACCGTGTTCGATGCCGGCTGGACAGTCGATCAAAACGTAATCATATTCGGCTTTCAGCTCGTCGACGATGGCCTTCATTTGGCTCGGGGAAATGGCCGTCTTGTCCTTCGTCTGCGCCGCCGGCAACAAGTACAGCGCCTCAAAGCGCTTGTCTTTCACCAACGCTTGTTGCAGGCGACATTCTCCTTCCGCCACGTCGACCAAATCGTACACGATGCGGTTTTCCAAGCCGAGAATGACATCCAAATTGCGCAGCCCGATGTCTGTGTCGACCAAACAAACTTTTTTCCCGGCCAACGCCAATGCCGTCCCCAAATTGGCCGTCGCCGTCGTTTTTCCGACACCGCCTTTCCCGGACGTGATGACAATCGCTTCACCCATTGGCACGTTCCCCTTCCATCTGAAAATACAACCCCGCCTCCGGCCGAATCCGGGACAAATGCTGAATTTGATCGATATAGATATGCTCGCCATCCAAGTAGGCAAATTGCATGGCCCAATCGTTTTTGGACCATTCTTCCGGCGGCCGGCTCAGTTGATCGGCGATGCGCAGCTGGGTCGGAACGAACAGGGCAGCCGCAATGATCCGGTCCCGGGCGCCCCGGCAACCGGCATGGGCGATGCCCCGCAACGCCCCGAGAATCAGCACGTCCCCCGCCGACTGTAAAATACCGCCGGGATTGACGTCCCCCAACAACAAGACATCTTCTTCAAAGGTGAGCACTTGCCCCGCCCGCACCGTTCCGCTGATGACCCGTATCGGGGAATGCTGGCGTGGGAGCGTTATCGTTTGGGTATCGGCGACGATGCGGCGAACCACCAAATTGCGATGTCCGTGGAAAACGGCCCGCAGCGCCGCTTCCTCATCCGCTGTCAACATCCGGCTGCCGACCTGGATGGTGACATCCATCGTCGGTCCGTCAAAAAAATGCTCCGGGGCTTCTCTCAGTTTGAGCGCCAACTCATTCAATATATCTTCAAAATCGCCATCATCTGCCAAATGAAACAACAAGCCGTCTTTTGTTCCTTTGATCAACACTTTGCTCCGTTTCTCTTCCAAGCCCACCACCCCGCATGAACCCGCGCTATTCAGTAAACATTCGCCGATTTCCTAGGAAATTCCTGCATCCGGCCCCTCGCCGCAAAACGGCATTTTAAGGCTGTTCCGAAGCCGTTTTTTCCTGATCCAAGCCGAAATACGCTTCGATAATTTTGCGGGACACCGGTCCGCTGACCGCCGACCCGGCGCCGCCTTTCGGGATGACAACGACAAAGGCGATTTCCGGATCTTCATACGGGGCATAACCGAGGATGAGCGAGTTGTCCCCGGCCCCGGTTTGGGCAGTCCCGGTCTTGGCGGCAACCTGAAAAGGCAATCCTTGATACACGTAGTACCCGGTACCGCCGGGAGACGCGACCAGCCGCATCCCTTCCTGCACGTCTTTGATATAAGCCGGGTCCATGGGGAGGCGGTTGAGCACTTTCGGCGTCTTGCGCCAAATGACCTCACCCAGCTCGCCGGGCCGATCGGTACCGACGCGAATTTCCTGCACCAAATAAGGCTGGAGACGATAACCGCCGTTGGCGATGGTCGCCACGTACTGGGCCAATTGGATGGGCGTGTAATTGTGGTATTGACCGAAGGTCATGTAGAGCAAACTCCCGTAGTACTTATCGCGACCGCGCAGTCCAATGGATTCGTTGGGCAAGTCGATGCCGGTTTTCTGTCCCAGACCAAACATTTGGTAATACTTGTCAAACAGCGCAAACATCTCGAGATACGAGCCAGGATATTTTTTCACAATCCGCTCGCCGATGCCTACCATGAAGACGTTCGATGAACGCTGCAAGGCGACTTTGGCGGTGATGTTTCCTGACACCCGGCCGCCGTCGCGAACCGTTCGGCCGCCGCCGATGTGGATGGTACCCGATGGCAGGCGTGTCGTCGGCGTGATGACCCCTTCATGCATGCCCATGAGCACGGTAGCCGGCTTGACCACCGAACCGGGGGTAAAACTGCCACTGATGGCGATATTTTGTTCCCGTCCTTGAATTTCTTTGGCGTACACCTCCGGCGTCAGCTTGCCGTTGAACAAATTCGGATCGAACATCGGGATGTTGGCCATGGCCTTGACCGCACCGGTCTTCGGATCCAACACCACTGCGGAAGCTTGCGTCACACCCTCTTTTGCCAGCTTATCCACCGTTTCCTGCAAAATTTGTTCCACTTTCATCTGGAACTCCCGCTCGATCGTCAACACCAAATCGTGTCCCCGCACGGGAGGAACGACCTTTTGCGTGCCGACGCGTTCGTACAGGGAGTTGACCACCACTTCCATGTACCCGTCAATGCCTTTGAGCACGTCTTCGTATTGCTGTTCCAGACCAAAAACGCCCACCCGGTCGTCGGCCCGGTATCCTTTGGCCAAATACTTCTCCTTCTCATCCGCCGGAACCGGCCGCGTATACCCCAAGACGTGGCTTAAAAAACGGCCATACACGTACTTGCGCATCGGTTCGGGCACGATATCCACGCCCGGCAGCTCACTGCGGTGTTCCTCCAAGTAGGCCATCATCTGGGGCGTAATGCCCGATTTGATCCGCCGAGGAATATAACTGGACATGCGCTGTTGCGGCCCGACGTCCATCGCTTCCAACACTTCTTCCGGATCCATCTCCAACACGGCCGCCAAACGTTGCGCGATGGCCTCCACGTCCTGACTGGCTTTCTTCGAGCCTTCTAACGGTTGGAACGTCACGGTGAACACAGTCTGGTTGTCGACCAAGACTTCCCCGTTGGCATCGAGGATGCGCCCTCGGGGGGCCGTAATGGGCAGCCGTTTCAACTGGTTGTTTTCCGACAACATGGCGTACGTCTCGCCTTCCACCAATTGGACGTAAGCGAGGCGCAACACCAATACGGCAAAAATGACGAAGATGATAAAGAAAAGCAGCATGAGGCGGCGGGCCAGCTGCTTGTCTTCCTTCGGTTCCGGCAATTGTTTTTCTTTTTCGGCGGGCTTCATGGGTTTCGTCCCCCCTCACCGCTTTCCGCCCATTGCAGCGAACGGCGCCAAAATGGGTAGACTGCCGCCGCCCCGACGACATTGGCCAACAACGTCGGCAATACCCGTACCAACAACACCCAGTCCCACGCCGCCGTCACCGTCGCAAAGAGTCGGTAAACCGCCAACAAAACGGTTTGGTAGAGCAAATCACCGACGGCCGTCAACAACAACAAAATGGTCAACCCCGGCTGCATGAGCCGGTTGAAAAAGCCGGCCAGCAAGCCGGCCAAACCGAAAGCCACGGCCGAAGGGCCCAACATGACGCCATAGAGAAAATCTTTCAACAAACCAACCGCCAGTCCCGCCACCAGTCCGGGAACGGTCCCGTGATGCGCCGCCCACCAAACGGTGAAGACCAGCGTCAAATGGGGCGCAACCATCCAAGGAAACCCCCACATATCCGGGGAAAACCACGGCAAGACGGTGCCATCCAACAACACCGCCAACAACAGCCATCCCAAAAACACCAGCTGCACTCTCCACGTCCGCGCTGTGATGGACATCATGGCTCGTTCCCGCCCATAACGACAAACACCTCATCCAGATGAACCAGGTCGGCCGCCGGGCGCACCGTCGCCTGCAACGACAACCCGTATTCGCCGGTCTGCACCGACTCAATGGTGCCGATCAACAGCCCCGGCGGAAAAATTTCGCCAAAGCCGGAAGTAACGACCCGCTGTCCCGGTTCGATGGTCTCATCCAGCGGGATTTTGGACAAGAGCAGCAACCCTTGCTGGGGGTCGTATCCGTCGATGACCCCGACGGCCCGGGACGGCCCTTGTACCACGGCGGATACCCTGCTGCCGCCTTCCACATCGGTGATCAGTTGCACATTGGAAAAATGGCGGCTGACCTGCACCACTTTCCCGATGACACCGGCCGGCGTAATGACCGGCATGTTGGGACGGATCCCGTCCTTTTGGCCGACATTGATGACCAGCACGTTGTTCATCCATCGATCCGGGTCCCGGGCCACCACCCGGGCCATTTTCAAGACGTATTCATCATTCTCGCGGCGGTAGTCCAACATGGCTTTCAACCGTTCGTTTTGCGCCCGTAATTCCTCGTTTTCCGCCGCCAGCTGCGCGTACCTTTCCAGCCGTTCTTTCAACACTTTGTTTTCCTCATACAGCCGGAACATGCTGCTCATATCCTGAAACAAGCCCGCTGCGGCACGCGCGGGCTTGTTCAACTGTTCCTGCATCCAGGTCAAGGTATCTTTCAACCAACTCTCCGGCAAACTGAGCACGGTCCGGGAACCGGCCGTCAAACCGATCAATCCAGCAGCCAGAATGATTCCCAAAAAAAAGAGGATCAAGGACCTGCCAATTTTTGACAACCCCAACACCTACTTACCGGTTGATGCTTCCAAACGATTCACAAATTCAAAATGCGGCCCCGGGATTTAAACAGATGCAAGTTTTCCAAAGCCCGTCCGGTGCCAATGGCCACACAGTCCAGCGCATTTTCGGCGACGAACACCGGCATCCCCGTCTCCTGGGCGATCAACCGGTCGAGGTTGCGCAACAACGCCCCGCCGCCGGTCAAAACAATCCCCCGGTCCATGATGTCGGCTGCCAGCTCCGGCGGCGTCTTTTCCAACGTCACTTTCACAGCCTCGACAATGGCGCTGGTCGGTTCCTGCAGCGCTTCGGCCACTTCTCGGGCCGTAATGTGAATCGTCTTCGGCAATCCGGTCACCAAATCCCGGCCCCGGATTTCGCTGGTCAAATTCTCGTCGGGCAGGATGGCCGAGCCGATATCTTGTTTTAAGATTTCAGCCGTCCGTTCACCGATCAACAAATTGTACGTCCGTTTGATGTATTGGATGATCGCTTCGTCCATTTCATCGCCGGCGATGCGGATAGAACGGGACGTGACGATACCGCCTAAAGAGATGACCGCCACTTCCGTCGTCCCTCCGCCGATGTCCACCACCATGCTGCCGGTCGGTTCCCAAACGGGCAAATCGGCCCCAATGGCCGCCGCAAACGGTTCCTCGATGGTAAACGCCTCTCGGGCGCCGGCATTGCGCGTGGCGTCTTCCACAGCCCGCTTTTCGACCGACGTAATACCCGACGGCACGCATACCATGACGTACGGTTTCCGCTTGAAAAACCGGTTGTTGGTTTTGAGCGCTCGATTGATGAAGTAACGCAACATGGTTTCCGTCGTCTCAAAATCGGCAATGACCCCATCTTTCATCGGTCGGACCGCCACGATGTTGCCCGGCGTACGGCCGATCATTTTTTTCGCGGCTTCGCCCACCGCTTCTATCGTGTTGGTGTCGGTGCGCAAGGCGACCACCGACGGCTCCCGCAACACAACGCCTTTGCCTTTGACATAGACCAGTGTATTCGCCGTCCCCAAGTCAATGCCCATGTCCCGTGCAAATGCCATTGCCATTGGACTCCCTTCTATGGAAATTGGATGCCTGGGATATGTGTATCAACGATCTGTTCAACAGACCGACATGAACTTGGACAACCAGACTATACAGTCTTTCATTATACCGCATACGATCCATCTCTGTCAGCGAATCGCCAACGGTCAGAGATGAATTTTTTCCTTGACACTGTACAAACTGGAAAAGAACGACTGGAATAGGTGGAGACGGCATATGCGCAAACGGAAAGCCATTCGCCAAGCGAGACGACAAACCCCGTTCACATCAGCAGACTCGGTCGAAACGGAAGACGATTGGCTGTCTTCTCAATTGGACAACAACACGGAACGGTTGCGGGCGGTATTCCACGACTGCTACGATATCGTTTTCCGTTCTTTTACCATCGGCCAACGGCAAGAAGCTGTGCTGATCTACGTCAACGGACTGGTGAACATCGAAGAAGTCAACGAACATCTGCTCGCGCCGCTGATGGAACCGTTGACGGACCATGGGGAAAACAGGGAAGAGTCGGATACCGCGCTTTCAGAACTGTTGGCCAAAAAAATTCCCGTGGCTCCCGCCAAAGCCATTCACACGATCGCTGACGGGGTCCAGGAAGTATTGTCCGGACATCCGGTCTTACTGGTGGATGGTCAATCCACTGCCCTGTCCTTCAACTTGCGCATGCAGGAAAAGCGGGCCATTGAAGAACCTCCGGCAGAATCCAACATCCGCGGACCGCGGGATGCGTTTATCGAAACCTTAAACGTCAACACGGCCCTCTTGCGGCAGCGCATCAAAAGTCCCCGCCTCAAAATGCGCGTCATTCAGGTGGGACGATACACGAAAACCAACGTGGCGGTGGCCTATGTGGAAGGTGTTGCCGATCCGACCCTGCTGGAAGAAATCGACCATCGCCTGGGGCGCATCGATATCGACGGCATCGTCGATACCAGCATCATTGAGGAGCTTATCGAAGACGAGCCGCTGACGCCTTTTCCGCTGACGCTGGTGACCGAACGGCCCGATGTTGTCACCGCCAGCCTGCTGGAAGGAAAAGCGGCCATTCTCGTCGATGGCTCTCCCCAGGTGTTGGTGGTGCCCACCACACTGTTTTCGCTCCTTCAATCGCCGGACGACTATTACAGCCGTTATTGGATCGGCACTGCCATCCGCTGGCTGCGTTACTTTTTATTCGCCGCATCCCTCGTCTTGCCTTCGCTGTATGTGGCGGTGCTGA
Organism: Bacillota bacterium; assembly: GCA_017577895.1. GTDB lineage: Bacteria > Bacillota > Bacilli > ZCTH02-B2 > ZCTH02-B2 > Bacillus_BB. Next base: position 19,407 of record PKQY01000020.1, on the reverse strand, counting down.
CGTTTCACCAAGAGATGATCCCGACAAATTTATTAGTTCGGATCGCCGCCACCCGCGAACAGGTGCCATTTCCGGCCCTCATCGAAGCGATGCTGATGGAAGTGATGTTTGAAGCGTTGCGAGAAGCGGGCGTCCGGCTGCCGAAACAAATCGGACAGGCCGTCAGCATCGTCGGCGCCCTTGTCATCGGCGACGCCGCCGTCTCCGCTGGACTCGTCTCGCCGGCCATGGTGCTCATCGTCGCCATCACCGGCATCGCATCCTTTACGATCCCCCGCTATAACATCACTGTCGCCATCCGCTTGCTGCGCTTTCCCATGATGATTCTGGCGGGCATCATCGGATTGTTGGGCGTGATGCTGGGGATCATCTTCATCATCGTCCACCTGGCCACCTTGCGATCCTTCGGAGTGCCCTACATGAGCCCCTTGGGGCCGACCAAACGCCGTGACATGAAAGACGTCCTTTTCCGAGTACCAGCGTGGATGATGGACACGCGGCCCCGCTTGACGGGCGATGACAATCGGCGAAGACAAGCACCCGGGCAAAAACCGGATCCCGCCCGAGGCGGCGAGTCGTAAACCGCGTTTTGGCGCGAACGAAACCGTACGAACCTGACAGGAGATGACACCCGTGATCGAAAAAGGGAAAATTTCCGCCTTTCAAATGGCCGTCGTCATGTATCCGACCATCATCTCGACCGCCATCTTGCTGCTGCCGCGCATCAGCAGCCAACATGCGGCGCAAGACTTTTGGCTCTCGCCCATCTGGGCATCCGCCGCCGGTTTTTTGGCCGTGTATTTGGTGTACCGTCTTCACCGGCGCTATCCGCAGCAGACACTGATCGAATACGGCGAACACATCCTCGGCCCGGTGTTCGGAAAACTGCTCGGTTTTGCTTACTTGTTTTACTTGTTACACATCAATGCCATCATTCTGCGGGAGTACGGAGAATTTGTAGCAGGAACATTTTTGCGCCTCACACCGTTGGTCGTCATCATCGTCTGCATGGTGTTCGTCTGTATGGCGGCGGTGCGCGGCGGCATCGAGGTGTTGGGCCGGACGGCGGAACTTTTCGGCCCCGCCGTCACCATTTTGCTCATCATTATCATCCTCCTGCTGCTTCCCGAACTTCATCCGGAATACGTCCTGCCCATCATGGATCGCGGCATCGGGCCGTCCCTCAAAGGGGCCGTCGCTCCCATGATCTGGTTCAGCGAATTTTGGCTCGTCTCGTTTTTCTTCCCGTTCTTGTCCGATCCGCAACAGGCCTTGCGGTGGAGCATGATTTCAGTCGTCACCGTCGCCCTCAGCATGGCCATCACCAATCTCACCGCCTTGATGGTGTTTGGCAACATGATGCAACATTTGACGTACCCGGTCATGTCCGCTGCCGGTTACATCACAGTGGGGGGATTTTTCGAGCACCTCGAATCCATTGTCATGGTCATCTGGGTCGCAGGGACGTTTCTGAAAGTGTCCACTTTTTATTACGCCTTGACGCTGGGGACAGCCCAATGGCTGAAACTTGGCGATTACCGGCCGCTGGTGCTGCCGCTCGGGTGGCTCCTCGCCCTGTTTGCCTTATGGGTCTCGCCAAATCTCATCCAATTGTCTTATTCCATGGCGACCACGTTGCCGTATTATCTCATGTTCTTCCAATTGTTCCTTCCCGCCGTCCTGTTGCTCGTCGCCCATTTCCGCCAACGCGGCCACCAACTGCCAACGGGAAAGCATAAACCGGAAGCGGGATGACAATGAAGCGGATGCTCATTCTGTTGTTGCCGTTATGTCTGTTGGCCGGTTGCTGGGATCGGAATGAGATCAATGAAATGGCCATCGTCATGGGCACCGCCCTCGACAAACAGGACGAAGAAAACATCGAACTGTCGGTGCAAATCATCATTCCCCAGTCGATCGCCATGGGCTCGCAAGAGATGGGCAGCCAACAAGGCGGCCAGGGGATGAAAAACACCCTCATCGTCTCGTCCAGCGGCAAAACCATTTACGATGCGGCCGCCAAAGTCCAGGAACATCTGCCTCGCCGCCTCTTTTGGGGACACAATCGAATCCTGGTCATCGGCGAAGAATTGGCCAAACACCCCTTCAGCCATCACATCGATTTTTTTATCCGCCACCCGCAGCCGCGGCTGCGCACCAAGCTGTTCGTCAGCAAAGGCAAAGCAAAAGACATTTTGGCGGTCATGCCCCCTTTAGAAACCACCTCGTCCAAAGCGGCCCAAGTAATGAGTCAACTGCGTTTCGGCCTGCAAGTGACCATCATGGATTATTTACGGATGGATCACAGCGAATCTAAAGCCGCCGCCTTGCCGTGGCTCGAAATCACACCGTCCGACCCGAACGTCGGCGAAACAGAGCCGGAAAATTTGTGGATCAGCGGTTCTGCCATCATCAAAAATGGACAGTTGGTGGGAATCATTGACGATGAAACGACAAGAGGCCTGCTCTGGATCTTGGACGAGATCAAAATGGCGGAAGTGACGTTTGAACCCCGCGACGCCCAAGGGAAATTGTCCGTCCAAATCATCCGCTCCCGAACGCGGCTCATCCCCGAACTGCGGAACGGCAAGTGGCGCATGATCGTGCAAGTCGATACGCATGACGACATTGTGGAAAACCAGTCCAACCTGGACTTGGAAGATCCTCGCACCATTGACGAACTGGAACAAGATGTGGAAAGGGCCATTGCCCAACGCATCCGACAAGCCGTTGAACAAGTGCAAAAAAATATGAAAGCCGATTGTTTCGGCTTCGCCAACGTCATTTACCAAAAGTATCCGAAAGAATGGCAACAAATCAAGGACCGGTGGGAAACCGTGTTTCCCGACATCGATGTCGATATTCGGGTCACCGCCAAAATCAAGCGGTACGGCATGGCGACCCATTCACAAGGCATTTCAGATGAAGAGGTGAAAAGAAAATGAACGACTTCCTCCTCATCATTATCGCCGCTGTCTTCGGCATCCTCGCCTGGTGGGAATGGTCAAAATTCCATGCTAGCCAAAAAAAGGAAAAGGCGGCTTTCTTGGCGCTGATGGCCATCGGTGCCGCCCTGACGGCTTGGCTTATCTTTTTTCCGGAGACCCCCGGTCCCAATGAATGGGTCGAAAAGCTTCTGCGACCCCTGGGCACTCGGTTGGAGACCCAGTGACCTTGCTATCCACGAATCGCAAATCTCAGAACCATCCTTTTTCTTTCATGCTGACATAACGCTGATCGCCGATGATGATGTGATCCAATACGTCAATGCCCAAAATTTTCCCCGCTTCCACCAAGCGGCGGGTCACCTCCCGATCTTCCGGACTGGGGTTCGGATCGCCGCTGGGATGATTGTGCAGGCAAATGATGGACGCGCAGTGGCGCCGGATGGCGGCCAGAAACACTTCCCGCGGATGGACAATGGACGCGTTGAGACTGCCGACAAAAATCGTCTCATGGCCCATGACGTGGTTTTTCGTGTTCAAAAAGAGGACGACAAAATGTTCCTGGGAAAGATGGCGCATCTCGTCCATCATGTACGAGGCGGCATCCCGCGGCGTGCGGATGATCACCGGCTCCGACAGCCGCCGCTCGCGGGCTATGCGGCGCCCCAATTCAATGCCCGCTTTAATCTGTACCGCTTTGGCCAGGCCAATGCCTTTTTTTTGCATCAACTCGCTCAAACTGAGTTTCATCAGCCCTTCCAGGCCTTCGGATTCCGCCAACAGCCGCTGCGCCAGCGACAAAGCGGATTCCCGGGCCGTGCCGGTGCGCAACAAAATGGCGAGCAGCTCGGCGTTGCTCAACGCTTGAGGACCGTATCGCAGCATCCGTTCCCGCGGCCGTTCTTCCTGTGGCACATCTCGAATCATAATGCGCCGTTCCCCGTTCTCTGCTTTCTCCGGTAAATACGACCGGTGCTGCTGCTCACCCGCCCGCCCATCGGTTTTCCGCCCCATGGCTGCCCTCCTCTAAAATTCACCAAGAAAATATGGTATTTTCTTGCAGTTTAGCAAACGGGGCGGCTCGCCACAAGGCCGCTTCAACCGGAAGAGACCGGCACCAACAACGTCCATACAGTCCATCCCATGAGCAAACCGACCATCGCAGCACCTATGACGATGACGAGCCCAGAAAAGATCGGTGAATATTTCCACCGGGCAGCCGGCGTTCCTCCTGCCCGCTCCGCCGGGACCTCAACTGCGGCTGCGGCCTGTTCTTTGCCGCTGTTTCGTTCCGCCCGTGCCAACGGGCGCCGTACAACGCCTTCCTCTTTCGCCACCGCTTCCAGCATGGGGCTCGATGGTTTCCCCACATCCGAATTCCCCGAATCATCGGCCGTCGAATGTCGGTGGGCATGGGTCCCCGCACCGATACACACGCGCACCGCCACTTTGTCATTCCGTTTCCGGTTCAACCATTGGTGGATGTCTTGATTCATCTATCAGCCCTCCCGACGTTTTTGTCATGATATGCATCGGTTTGGCCAAGCTATGACACGAAATCAATGAGCCCCAAACGCTTGCCCGTTGTTGGCTGACGGAATGGAAAACGGCCATGTATCTTCCTCGGTACCTTCCCAGAGGGCACCTGCGTAAACATTCATATAAACGCGCCAATCGGGGGGCTCGTCCGACGCTTCGGCCGCCAACTCCAGGCCCGTCAACCACACAAGACGGGGCCATTGATGCAGGTCGTCGAGAAAGGCCAGTCCCCCGCCAATGGGACCGGTCACGTCCAACACCAGGGGCAAGGTCCGAATGCCCGCAAGTGCCGCCGGTGGCTGCGGGCCGAAACGTTCTCCCCTCGACGATTTGGCCGACGGCTCCATTCCCTCTGACGGGTCCACGGCCAGCTCTTCCGTTGTCTCTGCGGCCTCTTCCTCTTTTTCAACCGACGCGTCCCCTTGAACCGGCTCACCTACACTCAAGGATTGAAGTTGAAGCCCATGGCGTTGCAAGGACAACGTGACGTCGGCCAAAACATACGGAAGCTGCCAGTCACTCGGAACAGCCCGGCTCATCGCCTCCACGTCCGGCGGCGATACCGGCTGGGCCAGGCGAGCTTTCATCCGTTCCAACTCGGCTTGCGCTTGCGCCGTCTTTACCCGCGCTTCCTGAAGCTGTTCGTTTTTTTGGAGCACAGCGTAGATGCCCAACAGTGCCTTCAATAACAGCAAGATGCTGACCAACAACAACCACTTTTCGGATAGAAAAACGGATTTCATCGCAGTTCCAACCTTTCATCCATTGCGGTGGATGGTCGCTTGCAACTCCAGCTGAAAACCTTTTTCTTTTCGCTCTACACCCAACACTTGCACCCGAACGATTTCCGGATGTCGCTCTGTTTCACGGGTATACGTCGACACCGACGCCATATCCGGAAGCATGGCCCGTAACCAATACGTCTCTTCATTCAACAATTCCACATGGGTGATATAACTTTGATTTGGCAACAACGACGCAAGCAGTTCCAAATCTGCCCTTAGCGACGGACGGCTGGCCGCCCACTGGGTCAAAACGTCGTGCTGTTCAGCCAACCGCATCAACCGGAGATGCTCCTCATAGGCCGGTTGCAACGCAGCGATTTCCTGTTCGATATCTGCCATTTGGTTCTCCTGCGCCTTCAGGGCCACATTGGCGCCGACCCAAAACGCCACCAGCAACCCGTTGGCCAACAGCAGGACGGCGGCCAAACCCGTCAGCACCCATTGGCGCACACGGTCCAACCATGACGGTTCCGGAAGCAAATTAATTCGCATCTTCCGTTCCCCCATCCAGTGCCGTACCGATAACGGAAAGGCTGCATCTCTCAGACCCGCCGGCTTCCGTGGTCGTCAAACAGGAAACGGACAATGTCACGTGACAAATGTCCAACGTCTCCCACCGCCGCTGCAACATAAACTGGACCCGTTCCGGCGCTGGAACAACACCGGTCATCCACAGTTCCTGAATATCTTCCCGATGGCGGGGATGGAGCATGTGCTGGATGAAGGTCAACAGCCGCTCCAGCTGGTGGGCCAAATCCGCCGACATCCGGTCCAGCTTGTCAGCCAGCTCCTGTGACGCCAGCTGCGCCCAATCTCCTCCCTCCACCCCGTACTTTTCCGGTGTCAAATCCAACGTGCGGGTAAAGAGCAACGCGCCAGCCTGATAATAATGCACGTCCACCCGGTCCACGCCAAACTCCAACAAGAGCGTCGGCCGAACCGGCAACTGATGAAGCGCCCGCAAGGCACGCAAAATGCTGATGCCCTTGACTTCGATGGCCGACAACCCCAATTCCGCCCGCTCAAACGCCTGTTTCAACCCTTGAATCAGGTCTCCGGCGGCCGCGACGAACAAAACGGGAACCGTTTCGGTGTTTTTTCCATGAAATATCTTTTCCCCGACCACCTCCAACGCGTCGGGCAAATAATCCACATCAAACACGGCGTTGGAAAAAGGCAACGTGATGGCTTTGCCGATCTGATACTGGATGACGGGCGCCAGTTTCGGCTTTTTCATTTTCGGCACCATCAAGGGACGGATGACCGTCGCCGATGCAGGCAGAGCCAATGTCACGGGCCTTCGCGGCCAACCCAACTGGCGAAAGGTTTGAGTCACCCGAGAAGCAAAGCGATCCGCATCTTTGATCACCCCGTTGTCATAAACCTCGGGAGACAATGGGATGCGCACCACCTGGGCGCTGTTCAGCGTCCCCGTCTTTCCCCCTGGTACGTAAGCCATCTCCAGGGCAGACGCATGCAACGCAATTCCGACACCCGGCGTTTTTCCGTGAAACATGAATCTCACTCCTTTGTTTCGACATACGTCCACGGACTCAACTGCAGAACATACAAGCCTTTGTGGGTCGGCACCCCCGGCGGTGGCGTGCGGAGGAACTGATCATCGTGCTGGATATATAACAGCGGCGGTGCGATTTCTCCTTGCGACGACCCTTGTTTGTACACAAAATCGTCTTTGTCGGGGTCGTAAACTAGTTGTTTGTTCTCCCCCTTCGGCACATCCCGCGCGCCGTTCAACACCAAATTTTGGGCTAAAATCCCCCCATACAAATGCACCGCCGACTCCACACCATAAAGGGCCACCACACTCTCTTGATTGTTTTGCCAGATGAACACTCTTGCTTGCAGCGGCTTGTCGACATTGGCGATTCTCACATCTCCATTGACGACGATGGTCCCGGCCACGACGTTGGTTGACTTTTTGACGTTGCGAAATTCCACATCGCCGTTGACGTAAAACACCGCTCCTAAGTTTAAGTCATCGCCTTCCACAATGAGATCACCGTGAATGTAATACACGTGTTGTCCAGAACCTGGATTGTGACGAACGTCCAGCGAAAAGGCGGTTTTCGTTTCTTTCACGGAACACAACAACAGCAAGACACATTTTTTCTCCAGGCCCGTCACATAATGAAACATAATGTCATGACGGGTATCGACGGCATGAACTTCAGGACCGTATTTCTCCCATTCCTTGTTCAATTTCCGCAGATTCACGCCAGCTTTCTTCGCCACTTCGTTTTTGATGTCTCGCATGTTGACACTCGGGAATTCGACATCCGACCGTTCAGAAAACTGGTATTCACCGATGATCAGTCGCTCTTCCCGAATCTGTTCGGCATCGGTGCGAAATTTCTCCTTCATCGAATGCATGCCGGCTTCCAACCCACCGCCGAACAACACATGTTGCAGCCCTTGGATGAGACTGTCGAGTCGCAACAAATTTTCCAACAAATTTTTCAACACATTGGTCAAATTTTCTAACAAATCCACGACCGCATAGCCAATTTCCCGGCCGACATTGGCACAATGACTGTCATCGTTGATATGGTAAAAACGGGGGTTCGGGCCCGTCACCACTGTACCGTCAATTTTCGGATACAAATCACCATGGCCATGATGCCCGATGTCGACGACAAACAATGTTTGAAGCAATTCGTTCAGATTCAACAATTTTTCAATCAACGAACTTAAATCCAAGCCGAGCAAATCCAACAGTCCGCCCAACAGCGCATCTACAATCTGGCTCAACCATTGTCCTGGGTTGAGCAAGTTGTTCAAATTCAAAAGGAGCCCCAGTTTCCCCAACAGTTTCAATTGGTACCATAACGGGTAATGAACCCACGGATGCACCGCCAGCCCGCGTCCTACATACACATTGCCGTCAATGACCGCTCCCCCGTTCAGCCACATGTTCTCTCTTGCCGCCAGCGCATAATCGAACACTTTGGCCAGGTTAGTGATCTGAACTGGCACCTCAACGGTCGCTTTTCCCGGAACGAGCGCGTCTTTGTGGACATACCCGCTGGCGATCAATTTTCCTTCCACCACATAGAGAGCACCGGTGACCAGTTCCAATGGGCTGTTTTTCTCACACAACTGCCGAGCTTCTTGCAAAACGGCTTCCTCAAACGCCAAAGTATATGTATACGCCTCCTCAGAACGGCTTTTATCTTGATATCCATAATATTCAAATTCTTTTGCCAGTTGTCGGACTAGGTTGTCGGCTTCGTTGCATGACAAGGTTCGCCCATCGGTGCGGCGCTTCAATTCCGCTTCCAGTTCGTTCAGTCCGACCATCGCCCCATATTCAGCTAAATATTTGGCTCGGGTGTGATGTTCGTTGGCCAACACCGCCTGATGGCTGTTCAAGGTCATGGCCAACAGTCCCATTCCAAGGACGGCTCCCAACAACAAAATGAGCAGCACGGCCACCAACGCATACCCATTTTCTCTTCCTTTACAATTGCGTTTACAATCGCGGCGCATGGCGACTCACTCTCCCGACGGCGGCAAGGCACCGTATCCATACCGGTACGAAGAGACCGTGTATAAGGTTTGCTGCCGTTTTTCCACATGCACTTTCACCATCACCCGACGGCGGCTTTGCCGTTGGAACGCCGAACCGGCAAAATCCACATCCTCCGAGGCCAACCGCATGCCGCGCTCGACATCCGACGGCGGACCGGCATATCGGTATACATGCGTCCGGCCGGTGAGCGCATCTTGCTCAATGGTATACACGATGACCTGCTCAGGAACGGCTTTTGATGATGTGATTTCGTCAGACCAGTCCGTGACGATGGTCAACTGATGATCCGATATCTCCACCGCATCATGGCCGTCGATGGTCACCGCCCGCAATAAATCTTTTTCTACGGCACCCATGACCAGGTTAGCCGCATTGCGCAGTTCAGTCTCGACTCCGGTGTGAACCCAGTGGCGCCATCCAGCCTGGGCCAACGGGTAGATCACCGTGAGCAACAGTGTCAACAGTACCGAAACCGCCAGCACTTCAACCAAGGAAAAACCCCGGTTGAACGTGGTTCCGCGGCCCATGGTCCAATTCACCCTTTCCGCTCCGTCATATCGATGAACGGGCCCCATCGTGACCAGCCGCCGGATTAAGGCACCGGTTCGTCCTTGACACCGTGCAAAGTCACGCTTTGGTGATGTCTGCCACTGATGGTGACGGTGACGCGAATCGGTCCGTCGGAACGTCCAGGCAGGGCATGGGCCAGTTCGACGACGGGGGTGTACGTTTCATAAAACGTCACTTCCTTCCACATCCCCGGCAACATCTCATCCCATATGTCCCTCAAAACGTCATCATTGTCCAACGTGCGAATGGGATGGTCGGCCATTTTCGCTTTCACGTCCCGATAATCGTGAACTGCCAGCCATTCTTCCAGGGTCAACTGGGCCAAATGGGCGGCCACCATCCGTTCTCCGTCACGGGCCGATACCGTCCAGCTCTGGGTGTACAACTGCAAGACTGAGGTGACGATGATGGACAACAACAGCGCAGCCGCCAACACTTCCACCAGGGTCATCCCGCGAGCACCTCGCCGACGCTGCCGTTTCAACACATTCCATCACCACCTCTCATGCCAGTAAAGACCCATACAACTGCCAGAGGGTATCGCCAAACAAAAACGCGAATAAACCACCGAAGGCTAAGGCCGGTCCAAAGGGAAACGCGCCATCCTCGGTCACATCATTCCGCCTTCTGGACACCGAGCGCCGGTAAAGTAGGCCGAACACAATGCCGGTGAGAGAGGCGACAAACAAAGTCAGTACGGCTCCGTCAGGTCCGGTGGCCATTCCGATGCCGGCCATCAACTTCACATCGCCCATCCCCATCCCTTCTTTCCCAAACAGCACCGGACTGAGCCAAACCAAAAGGAGCAACATACCGGCACCCAATCCGCCGCCGATGAGGTACCAGAGCCACGGCTCGGGACCGAACCACCAGCGCAAAACCGCCATCATTCCCAACAACGAAAACGTCAACGCATCAGGCAGGAGCATTGTTTTCCAATCGATGACGGCCAGGGGAAGTAAAAATGAGCCAAGCACCACACCGACCAACGTCTCGGTGCTCCAACCGTACCGCCCGCCGACCGTGAGAAAAAGGGCAGCCGTCCCAAAGGCCAACAGCCAGATCAGCAGGCGGCACTGCCCGTTGTCTGTGTGGGCCGACCGTTCATCGGAATCCTGTTCCATGTCCGACACATCCTGCAGAACGCGGCGGACCCATCTGTAAAAACCAGCCCCCACTGCCAGCCCGCTGATCCCAAGAATCGCCGCCCCAATCCATGTTGTCATCATGACGTTCTCCCCATCCCTCTAGCGGCAACAGCCTTCATCAACCGCCGCTGCCGCTCGAAGGAATGGCTCCTTTGAGGATGACTTCGTTTCCTTGCTTAATTCCGGTGACTTTGATGTCATTCGTACCTTCTTTGCTGATGTTGTAATGTTCGGGATTGTCCTCTCCCCACGGGTTTTTCGGCGGCGCAGCCAAATAACCTTCATTGACCAATTTTTCTACCGTCGGTACATCCGTATTTTCCATCATGTACCGCTGCACCGCGTCGGCAATCGTTCGAACGTTGGCGATATCCGTCCGCTCTCTGGACTTTTCGATCTGATTGTTGACGACCACAAACCCGATGCCAGCCACAATGACGAGAATGAGGACGACTGCCAACATTTCGATCAAGGTAAATCCCTTTTGACGGCGCCGTTTTCGGGCCAGATGCCCGTCTTGTCGCTTTTCCATTCGGCGTGTTGCCTTCCAAAGTTTCATCTTGAACCATCCCCTTTCGGACTCATTCGGTTCATTGCCCAATCGCATCCATCATGGTAAACATAGGCATATACACGGAAACGATGATGCCGCCAACCATCACTGCCAAAATCAGAATCAGGACCGGTTCCATGAGGGAGTGGAGCCGACTGGTCATCTCATGGACTTCCTGCTCGTAAAAATCGGCCAGCTTGTCCAACATGCATTCCAGGTTCCCAGCCTCCTCGCCGATGGCGATCATCTGAGTCACCATGGGGGGAAACAGCTTTCGCCGTCGCTCCAACAACACATGCATGCGTTCGCCTTCGCTCAACCCCTGTACCGCTTCTTCCAAACTTTGGCGGTACAAATCGTCGCCGAGGCTCTTCCCCACCAGGCGCCACGCCTCCAAAATGGGTACGGCGCTGGCGACCAACAAAGCCAACGTGCGGGAAAAACGGGCCAGGATGTTCTTTTTCCGCAGTGTACCGAGTATCGGCACCGACAACTGGAAGCGCCCGTACCACCGCTGACCCTGGGGCGTCCGGCGGACATAGGCAATGCCTACCGCCAGCAGGATGCCGAGGACCAGGAGCAAGTACCAAAAGTCGAGCAAGAATTGACTGATGCCAAAGGTAATCTGCGTGGGCAACGGCAAGGGGACGCCTTGTTCCTCAAAGGCTTGCACAAACGTCGGCACGACGCTGAACAGCAAATACACACTGACGACCACCGCCACCAACAACACCGTCATCGGATAGACGAGAGCGGAAACGACTTTTTGCCGCAGGATCTGTTCCTTTTCGTAAAAGTCGGCCAGCCGTTCCAAAACGGTGGGCAACTGGCCCGAATATTCGCCGACACCAATCAAGTGCACAAACATCTCTGGAAACACATTCCGTTGCTGGCCGAAAGCCTCCTGCAACGACGCGCCTTCTTGAACGAGACTCGACACATGATGCAGCGCATGGCGCAACCGTTTGTTGTTGGTCTGTTCTGCCAACAGCGCCAACGTTTGCACCAGGGGCACGCCAGAGCGGACCAAAGTGGCAAACTGACGGCAAAACGGAACAAAATCTTTCTGTCGGACCCGCCCGACAACGGCAAATCCGAAATTCGTGTCTGCGGACGGTCGAAGCCACACCGGGTACAATCCTTGTTCCTGAAGTTGTAGTGCGGCTGCCGTCTCGTCCACTGCTTCGATCCGCCCCCGCCGTGTTCGTCCATCCGCATTGACGGCCCTGAACCGATACTGCAACAGCCTCCCCCCTTCCGGTTTCTATGGAAAAACATGGTTTGCTCGCTCTACATTCATCGTAGGTCATCGATCGTCGAATTCCAATGTCAATTCCGAGAATATTTTTTTAAATATTCATGAATTTATTGTTTGTATTTTCTTATAATTTAGCTTGTCCACCGCTTCCCGAATCCATTGCTCCAGCACCTGTCGGTTCTTCGGCTCAAACCTCCAGCAACACCACTTTCAACACTTCGGGAATGGTCGTCTCGCCGGCCGCGACTTTCCTCAAACCGTCAGCCAGCATGCTGTCATAGCCATGCTCCTGTCCCCATTGCCGATACGTTTCTGCCGGTTGCCGCTCCAAAATGAAACGGCGCACTTCCCGCTGAACGGGCAACACTTCGTGCAACGCCAGGCGGCCTCGGTATCCGGTTTGGTTGCACAACGGACAACCTCTTCCCCGCCACAGTTGCGTGACTGAAAAACCGTGCTCTTTCAGCAACGCCATTTCCTCTGGCAACGGTTCGTACGCTTCCTTGCACTCGGGACAGATGCGCCGCACGAGCCGTTGGGCCACGATGCCCCGCAACGTCGACGCCAACAAATACGGCGGAATACCCATATCCACCAGCCGGTCGATGGTGCTGGGCACGTCGTTGGTATGCAAGGTCGACAGCACGAGATGGCCCGTCAGGGCAGAGCGGACGGCGATTTCCGCCGTCTCCTCGTCGCGAATTTCCCCCACCATGATGATGTCCGGGTCTTCCCGAAGGATGGAACGCAACCCCGCCGCAAAGGTTAGTCCGATGGCGGCATTCACCTGCACTTGGTTGATGCCTTCCAACTGATACTCGACCGGATCTTCCACGGTGATGATATTGACGCTTTCGGTGTTCAACCGCTGCAAGGCGGCGTACAGGGTTGTCGTCTTGCCGCTGCCGGTCGGCCCCGTGACCAACACAATGCCGTTGGCCGCCTCAATCATCCGCACAAAGGCCCGGTAGTTGGTGTCCGTAAACCCCAACGTTTCCAGACGGGTCAACGTCTGCTGCGGATCCAACAGGCGCAGTACCACCTTTTCACCGAAAATCGTCGGCAATACGGCCACCCGGATGTCGATGACGCGATCCCGGACCGGCATCTGGATGCGCCCATCCTGGGGCAACCGGCGTTCGGCAATGTCCAAATTGGCCATGATCTTCAACCGCGCCGTCAAGATGGGCCGCAAATGTTTTGGAAACCGCATCTTGGTGTGCAAGACACCGTCGATGCGAAAGCGGACGACCATTTCGTTCTGCATTTATTATGACAAGTGTCATTTTCATGGACATGAGCAAAGCAGCCGATTGTTGAAAAATACGGAACAAAAAAACGACAATTTATCGGACGCATCAAGAAATTTCCATAAACAATAAAAATAAAACGCCCAAAACAATAAGCACCAAGAAAACCACCTCGCCAAAGGACCAAAAAGGACAAAAAAAAACGCCCCGTAGGAGGCGTCTTGCAGGCGTTACTGAGTGTTCCTGTTTATCTTTTCATTTGTTTGTTGGCCAACAACTCATCCCGCAGCCAACGGGACACTTGCCAGATGTCGCCCGCTCCCATGGTCAACACGAGATCGCCGGGGGCCAACCGTGGGCGCACTTGCTGAACTAATGCTTGCAAGTTCGGGGCAAAATGGGTGTTGGGATTGCTCTTTTGTCGGATAAGATCCACCAGTTGTTGACCGCTGATGGGACGCCGCTGATCCCCTTTGGGCGAATAAATGTCGGTTATCCACACTTCATCGGCTTTATCAAAGGCGGAGGCAAACTGCTCTTTCAAATCATCGGTACGGCTGTATCGGTGAGGCTGAAACAACGCGACGACCCGTCGATTCAGCCCGCGGGCTGCTTCCAGCGTAGCGGCAATTTCGGTCGGATGGTGGGCGTAATCGTCGACCACCAAAATGTCATCGACGTCGGCAATGATTTCAAACCGCCGTTTGGCCCCGTGAAACGACGACAGCGCCGCCGCCATGTCCGGAAACGCCAGCCCCAGTTCCTGCCCGACGAGCAACGCGGCCAGACTGTTGGCGACGTTATGCCGTCCGGGTACCGATAGGGTCACTTCTCCCCAATCGTTTCCGCGGAAGACGGCGCGGTACGTGCAACCCAAACCGTGGGTGCGAACATCGGCCGCATACAAATCGGCTTCTGAATCGCGCATGGAATACGTCATCACCCGGCAGCCCATGGACGGAATGAAGCTTCGCAAATGCGGATCGTCGACGTTCAAAACGGCCAAGCCGCCGGGTTTGATTCGTCCCAGGAATTGCCGATAGGCGTCGACCAGTTTTGAAAAGTCGTTGTCGTAGTTTTCCAAATGGTCCGCTTCCAAATTGGTCACGACGGCCACAAACGGCTCATACTGCAAGAACGTCCCGTCACTTTCGTCGGCTTCCGCCACCACGTACGGACTTTTTCCGGCCTTGGCATTGCTTCCGACATCCAACAGTTCGCCGCCGATGATATACGTCGGATCTAATCCGCACAATTCCAAGATGCGGGCGATCATGGAGGTGGTGGTCGTCTTGCCGTGGGTGCCCGCCACCGCGATGCCCGTCTGACCGTTCAAAATTTGCGCCAGCATCTGGGAGCGGTGAAGCAAAGGGATTTGTCGGCGGACGGCTTCGGCCAATTCCACGTTGTCCTGCGGAATGTCCGATGAATAAACCACCACATCGGCACCGTTCACTTGTTCCTTGCGGTGGCCGATGTAGACGCGGGCTCCCAACTGCTCCAATTTGTCAATCAAATCTTTCCGGGTCAGATCGGAGCCGCTGACCTTCACTCCTTTTGCCAACAACACACGGGCCAAGGCGCTCATGCCGTAACCGCCGATGCCAATGAAATGCGCCTGCCGGTACTGGATCACCTCATCACCCCGCCTCACCTATTCTTCCACCATTTCCGCACATCGCCGATCAAATACAACGAACCCGTCACCACCACCACGTCGTCGTCCGCCGCCCGTCGTTGGGCCAACTCCAGCGCGGCCCGCCAATCAGGTTCCACCCGGACATCAGCCGCCGGCGACAAGGCGGTCACCATTTCGCGCAAAGTCTCGACCGGAGCTTTGCGGGGCGATTCCGGTTCGGTCAAGATCACCGTTTCTGCCAACGGCAACAAAGGCCGGAAAAAATCGGAAACCGCTTTATCCTCCAACAAACCAATGACGAAATGCAGCCGTCGCCCGCCGTACAGTTGCTGCAACGCTTCCGCCAGAGCAGCAGCCCCTTGCGGGTTGTGGGCACCGTCGATGACAAAATCGGGCCGCTCGCCCAACCGTTCCAGACGGCCGGGCCAGCGCGCCTCCCGCAATCCCCGATACAACTCCTCATCCTCTTCGAAGTAAAAAGCCATGTATTGCCGCAACACTTCCAAACTCATGAGCGCCACGGCCGCGTTTTGCATCTGGTGCGGACCGGCCAGGCTGATTTGCACCCGCTCATATTTGCGGAACGGGCCCGTAAAGTCGAAGATTTGCCCATCAATGGAGGATTCTACGGAGGCGGCCGTAAAATCCCGGCCGTACACATACAGTCCGGCTTTTTTTTCACGGGCCCGCTCTTCGATGACGGCCAGGGCCGCCGGGTCGGTGACGCCGCAGACCAGCGGCACCCCCGGCTTAATGATCCCCGACTTTTCCCGGGCAATATCTTCGATGGTTTCCCCCAGATAACGGGTATGATCCAACCCGATGGTCGTGATGACCGTCAACACCGGATAGACGACGTTGGTCGCATCCCACCGGCCGCCGAGTCCCGTTTCCCAGACGATGTAATACGGACAGCTGATATGGGCGTAATACCAGATGGCTAACGTCGTCACGAGTTCAAATTCGCTCGGTGCGCCCCACTCGCTCTGACGGCATTCTTCCACGGCGTCGTAAATGCGGTTGGCCGCTTCCACCAAATCGGTTTCGGCGATGGGCTGTCCGTTGAATCGAATGCGCTCTTCAAATTGTTCCAAATACGGGGAGGTGAAGAGCCCGACATCGTATCCGCACGTGTGCAACGCATGGGCGATCAGTGCCGCGGTGGAGCCTTTGCCGTTGGTTCCGGCAATGTGAATACACCTCATGCGCCGCTCGGGATGCCCTAACCGTTCCATCAGCCACTCCATTCGGCTTAAACCCGGCTTGACGCCTGCGTTGGCCCTGTCCCGAATCCAGGCCAGCACTTCTTCCCCGGTGCTGAATGGTTGCATTCGTCTCCACGCTCCCACAGTTCATTCTATGTGTCATTCCGTTGTCCCGATGACTGTCCCGCCAGCCGTTCCAAAACGGCCAGCCGTTCCCGCACTTTTTCCCGCTGCGACACGTAGGCCCGCTCTTTTTCCCGTTCTTCCTGAACCACCGCCTCCGGCGCCCGTTCCACAAACTGCGGATTGGCCAGCTTTTTCTGCACCCGCTCCACTTCTTTGTCAAGCTTTTGCAATTCTTTGCGGAGCCGGGCCAATTCTTGCTGCACGTCGACCAGGCCGGCCAGCGGCAAGTAAATGACCGCTCCGTCGATGACCGCCGTCACCGCTTCTTCCGGAATGGCACCGCGGCCTTCCAGGTGCAACGTTTCTGCATTGAAAAAGCGCAGCAACGTCGGGCGGTGGTTCTCCAACCGCCGGCGGATGTCGTCGTCATCGGTCTGGATGTGCACCGTCACTTTGCGGCCGGGCGGAACGTTCATCTCGGCCCGCACATTGCGGACGGCCCGGATGGCATCCATGAGCAGATTGACTTCCGCCACCGCGTCCGGGAAAGTGTACACCGGATTCGTTTTCGGCCATTCGGCCAAGGCGATGCTCTTGCCGTGTACCGGTAAGTGTTGCCAAATTTCTTCGGTAATAAACGGCATCATCGGATGCAACAGGCGCAACAGCTGATCCAGCACGTACAACAGCACCCGTCCCGTAGTCTTACGGGCTTCTTCATCGTCGCCGTACAACGCCACTTTTGAAAACTCGATATACCAGTCGCAAAACTCGTCCCAAATAAACTGGTACAAATGCCGCCCCACTTCGGAAAACTCAAACTGCTCCATCATCCGGGTGACGTCGGCCACCGTTTCGTTCAGCCGGTGCAAAATCCACCGGTCCACGACACTGAGCCGGTCCACATCAAACGGACGGGTGGCGTCGTCGTCGATATTCATCAAGACGAAACGGGAAGCGTTCCACACTTTGTTGGCAAAATTGCGGGCCATCTCCACCCGCTCCCAGTGGAAGCGGACATCTTGTCCCGGCGTGGCGCCGGTGGAGATCATGAACCTGAGCGCATCAGCGCCGTACCGTTCGATGACGTCCAGCGGGTCGACGCCGTTGCCCAGCGACTTGGACATTTTGCGCCCTTGCGCATCCCGCACCAAACCGTGAATGTACACGTACTCGAACGGAATGCGGCCGGTAAATTCGAGGGCCGTGAAAATCATCCGGGCCACCCAGAAATAAATGATGTCGTACCCGGTCACCAACACGTCGGTGGGATAGTACCGTTTCATGTCCTCCGTCTCTTCCGGCCACCCCATGGTGGAGAAGGGCCAAAGGGCCGAGCTGAACCATGTGTCCAGCACGTCTTCGTCCTGAACCACGTTAGCGCTGCGGCAGTGGGGACACGTCTCGATATCTTCCATGGAGACAATCGTCTCGCCGCAGTCTTGGCAATACCAGGCCGGAATCCGATGTCCCCACCAGAGCTGGCGCGAAATGCACCAGTCGCGGACGTTTTCAATCCAGTTCAGGTAAATTTTCTCAAACCGCTCGGGCACAAACTTGACGCCGCGGCCCGACTTTTGCCACTCGATGGCTTTTTCCGCCAACGGTTTCATCTTGACGAACCACTGGGTGGACAAATACGGCTCCACCACGGCGCCGCTGCGCTGGCTGTGGCCGACGGCGTGCACGTGATCTTCGATTTTCACCAGCAGCCCGAGCTTTTCCATATCTTGTACCAGCTGGCGGCGGCACTCAAAACGGTCCAACCCCTGGTACGGACCGGCGTTTTCGTTCATCCGCCCGCCTTCGTCCATGACGAGAATGGCTTCCAGCTGATGGCGGCGTCCCACTTCAAAGTCGTTCGGGTCGTGGGCCGGCGTGATCTTCACCGCGCCGGTGCCGAATTCGGGATCCACGTACTCGTCGGCGATAATGGGAATTTCCCGGCCGATAATGGGTAGCTTCAATTTTTTTCCAATCAAATGTTTATAGCGTTCGTCGTCCGGGTGCACGGCCACCGCCGTGTCGCCCAACATGGTCTCCGGCCGCGTGGTGGCGATGACGATGCCGCCTTCGCCGTCGACCAACGGATACCGGAAGTAGTACAGTTTGCCCTGCACTTCTTTGTACTCCACTTCGATGTCCGAAAGGGCCGTGCGGGTTTCCGGATCCCAGTTGATGATGTATTCGCCGCGGTAAATGAGCCCTTTGTTATAAAGGTCGACGAACACTTTCCGGACCGCCCGGGACAATCCCTCATCCATCGTAAACCGCTCGCGGGTATAGTCCAAGGAAAGTCCCAGTTTTTCCCATTGCTCCCGGATGGCCGCAGCGTATTCTTCTTTCCATTGCCAAACCCGTTCCAGGAATTTTTCCCGGCCCAACTGCTGCCGGGTGAGCCCTTCCTGCCGCAGTTGGGCTTCCACCCGGGCCTGGGTGGCAATGCCGGCGTGGTCGGTCCCCGGCAGCCAGAGGGTGTCATACCCTTGCATCCGCTTCATGCGGATCAAAATGTCTTGCAACGTAAAGTCCAAAGCATGTCCAATATGTAATTTCCCGGTCACGTTAGGCGGCGGGATCACGATGCAGAAACGGCGATCCCCTTCCCCCTTGGGGGTGAAAATGCCTTGTTCCAGCCAATAGCGGGACCATTTGGCTTCGGCTTCCCGCGGTTGATACGTCGTGGACATCTCCACCCGTGTTCCGCGATCCCCTTCGTTCATCGGCGTACCCTCCTTGCGTCCCATAAATAAAAAAAGCCCTTGTCAGGGACATTGCAGCCTATGTCCGTTATTCTCCCACACTAGAATAACGATTCTCCTTTCAAAATGCAAGCGGA